>JBEKEW010000073.1:0-6538 GCA_050013635.1 Thermoplasmata archaeon
TTATCTTGCGGGGCCTGCCCGGAGGCGGAGAGATCCGATGGTCGAGATACTACCCGGAGTCCACCTGGTGGACGGTGTCGACCCCTCCCCCGACTTCACCACCCATGTCTACCTTCTCAAGGATCGGGGGAACAGTTGGACCCTGATCGACACCGGACTGCCGGGGTCGGACGTCCCGATCGACGCGTACCTGACGCGCATGAGGATCCCACCGACCTCGGTGAAGAAGATCCTCATCACGCATCTGCATCGCGACCACACCGGGGGCCTTCAACGCATGATCGAGCGAACGAAGGCGCGTACGTTCTCCCACTGGATCGAAGCCGCGTACATTGCCGGCAAGCCCGCCTACGACGGCCCGGGTTCACCTCCGCTGGAACCGGTCGTGATCGACGAAGTGCTCAAGGACGGGGACACGGTCGACGCCGCGGGCGGCCTCGTCGCCTACCATACTCCCGGCCACACCCCCGGGCACACCGCCTTCTACCAACCCGAGCGCAAGCTCCTGTTCAGTGGGGACCTGTTCTTCGGGGAGAAGGACGGGCTCATCCTGACCGTGCCTGCGTTCACGCATCACACGCCGACGGCGCGGATATCGGCCCACCGCATGGCCCAGCTATCGGTCGACGCGGTCCTCTCCTACCACGGGGGACCGGTGCTCAAGAACGCCTCCGCCGCGCTCCGGAAGTTCGGTCGGCTCGACTGATCTTCGGATGCGAGCCGCGGAGACGGGCGGGGAACGGAAGCTGAGTGGGACTGGCCAGATTTGAACTGGCGTCTCGGAGTCCCGAACCCCGAAGGATGGACCAAGCTACCCCACAGTCCCACGATGGCGGGTTGCGCCGCGGCCACGGGCCCCCGATATATGAGCGGGAGGGCGGCCGGACCAGGACCCGCCCGCGCACGCGGACACGACACGGGTGTTTCGTGACCTCTCCCTACGGCTTCTAATCCACGACGCCCCTCTCCTCGTCGTGGCCGCACCGGAGCAACCCCCTCCATTCCCGCTCCCCGCCGGTCCCACGACGGGGTCGCTGACGTACACGATACCGGGACTGCGGGAGGACCCCACCATGTGCCTACGATGCCGCTCGGCCCAGCTCCTATGTGGGAAGCCGGTCTGCCCCATCCTCGTCCGGTACGGTGGTCTCTCCCGGACCCTCCCGATGGTGCAGGGCTCGGAGCTCTCCGGTTCCTCACCTCCGGGCGTGTTCGTAGGTCGATTCGGGTATCCGAGGGTCTCGGTAGGACCGCTCCTGAGCCCGATCGCCGGGGACACGATGCTCTACGACACTCCGGAGGAGTGGGTCGGTCGCTCGGTCCAAGAAGTGGTCGGGTTCCGGACCGGTCTCGTGCGCGGCACCCGGTCCATGCGGGTCACCGACGCGGACCGTCCGTCGGGCCTGATCGCGGATCTCCAGCTCCTCTCCTTGGCGGCCGATTCCGCGGAGGCCGAAGCGACGTTCCGCCGACCGCCACGGGGCCACCTCGCCCTTTCGGACTCCTCCCCTCCGTTCGGCCCGACCGCTCCGATCGAAGGGTTCCGGATGGACGTGCGCCGGGTCGATCAGCACCTGGACCGGCTCGCCTCCGACACCGACGCGAACGCGCGGGTCGCGGTCGACGAGCTGTATCATCGCGGGGTGCGCGTCAGCCGGATCCAGCGGGCGTTCAGCATCGGGACGCTCGGTCGAAGGGGCCGTCGCAAGCTCGTTCCCACGCGCTGGAGCATCACCGCGGTGGACGACCTGCTCTCGAAGGGGAACCTGTCGAAGGTCCGGCACCTTCCCGAGCTGTCGGAGATCCTGCTGTACCGCTACACCGCGCTCGACAACCGCTGGTTCCTCGCCTTCCTCCCGGGCAGCTACCGGTACGAATCGATCGAAGCGTGGTATCCGAACACCCTGTGGAACCCCAACACCGAACGGATCGTCATGATCGGGGATCACGAGGGGTTCCAGGGCCGCACGACGTACGCCTCGATCGGAGGCTGCTATTACGCGGCCCGCCTCGCGACGTCCGAAGCGCTCCTGCGCCTGAACCACCAGGGGGGAGTTCTCGTCTTCCGTGAGGTGCACCCCGGGGAGATCCTGCCTCTCGGGGTCTGGAACGTGCGGGAGCACGTGCGCGCGGCGCTGACCCACGCCCCCGAACGGTTGGCGTCGATGGCCGAGCTCATCGGACGGATGCGTGCTACCTTCGCGATCCCGGCCGAGCGCTGGGTGCGTCAGAGCGCGGTGCTCCACGAGATGCGGACGCAGCGGCGGTTGGAGGAGTTCGACCGCTCCGCATCGTGATCCCCGGCTCCCCCGCCGGAAGGATGCCGGCCCGAGGGAGCCACCGAGGTACCGGCGGGGAGGGCGGCCTCAGAAGACCGTGATCTTCCCCGTCAGGAGCTTTTGGGGGATCGTAGGGATCTGATCGAACCAGTGCTGCACGACCGCTTCGGCCTTCCCCTTCACCTGGGCGAGCTTGACCCCGTCGGCGGGCAGGATCTGGAGACTCGTCACCTGAGGTTCGTCGACCGGCTTACCGATCTGGGAGAGGATCCGGACGTGGACCTCCTTGACGTTCCCGCCGGTCTCCTTGATGACGTCGTTGGCGATCTGGTTGCCGAGGATGTTGTAGATCTTCCCGACGTGGTTGATCGGGTTCTTCCCGGCCGACGCCTCGAGGCTCATCGGGCGGCACGGCGTGATCAGCCCGTTCGCGCGGTTCCCGCGTCCGACCGACCCGTCGTCACCGGCCTCCATCGACAGGCCCGTGCACGTGAGATAGAATCGGCCGAGCTCGGGATCGTCGGCGGTATTGACGTCGATGGTGACCTCGCGCCGGGTCAGCTTCGCCGCCTGGTCCGCGAGCTTATCGTGGATCTCCTGGCAGGCGTTCGCGTAGGCGTCGGCGTCCGCGACCTCCGAGTCGACCAGCGCCGTGGCGACGGTCAGGTGGATCTTGTCCCCCGAACGGAATCCCATGACCTTGACATCCTCGCCGAGGGCCGGGAGCTTCTTCTTGAGCTTCAGTGTGAGGAACTTCTCGCTCTCGAGGACGAGCGTCTCGGTGTCGGAGAGCGGCGCGAAGCCGACCCCGAAGCTCGTATCGTTGGAGAGGACCGACTTCTGGTCGAACACGCCCCGGAGGTCGACCGAGCCCTGGCCGATCTTGCAGTCGAACTCCACGTCCTTGTCGACGTTCAGGTGGGCGGCGATCGATCCGATATACTTCCGGGCGGCGTCGATCGCGGTCTGGCGGAACGGGAGCTTCTCCCCGTTGACCTCGGTCGTCGCGCGTCCGACCAGGAGGATATAGATCGGGGTCGTGACGCGGCCCCCGCCGAACTTCGGCTCGGAGGCACCGCCCACGATCTGGGTCTCGTCCGTGTTGTGGTGGAGGATGCGGTTGTACTCATCGAGATACATCCGGGAAAGGGCCTGGCTAACGCTCTCGGAGATCCCGTCCGCCATGGAATCGGGGTGGCCGAGACCCTTCCGCTCGACCAGCTCGACAGCCTGGTCCTCGATGTGCATCGTCCGCAGCGGTTCGATCTGAATGTTCCGTGCCATGGACTCCACTTAGGGTCGGCGGAGTCGGGGGTGTGTTTAACGGTTGCGACAACCGCGGTCGGCGCTAGGCGTTGCGTCCGGCGAAAAGCGGCTTCCTGAGATAGGGGCCGGCCGCGAGGTACCCCTGGGCGCGGTAGTACGGCCGCGTCCCGACGGCGCTCGTAACGTAGATGCCGGGGAACCCCGCTTCAGCGGCCCGCTCCTCGGCGCGCTCCAGGAGCGCCCGACCGAGCCCCCGGTGCTGGTAGTCGGATCGACCCCCGCCCGCAGCGCCCACAGCGACCTCCGTCCCTAGGACCCTCAGCTCCCGGATCACGGGCTCGGCCAGCCCGCCTTCGGTCGCCCCGGAGGGGACCCGGAGACGGAGGAAGCCGGCGACCGCATCACGGACCCGATCCTCCCAGGAGAGGAACAGCTCGCGCCCCCCGATCGTGGGGTACTCGGTCTCCGTCAGCGAAAGGTCTTCGATCGGCGGCGTCGCGCGTCGCCCCACCTCGCGGCATCGCAGGCAGCGGCAGTGGGCTCCCTCGGCCGCGAGGCGTGCGAGGGCCCGTTCGCGCAGGTTGCTCGTTCGGACCCCATCGGCGATGAGGCGGGCGGGGATGTCGCGCTGGATCCGTTGGATCCTCACCCAGGGAGGGAGCCGGCGCTTCATCCGGGCCAGCACCTCCACGGCCGTAGGGGTGTCGTACGGTACGTACCGGCCGGCCTTCCAGTCGTCATACAGGCCGGTGCCCGGGATCACCAGGGTCGGGTAGATCTTCAACATGTCCGGGCGGAACGCCGGCTCCTCGATCACCCGCAGGAAATCGGCGACATCATCATCCGGGCGCATCCCGGGGAGACCGAGCATGATGTGGTAGCAGATCTTCAACCCCTGACCACGGGCGGCGGTCGTGGCGCGGGTGACGTCCGCCACGCCGTGGGCCCTGCCGACCGCCTGGAGCACCCCCTCGTGGAGGCATTCGACGCCGATCTCGATCCGGGTGACCCCGGCGCCGAGCAGGAACGGCAGGACCCGGGCGTCGCACCAGTCCGGGCGGGTCTCGACCGTGAGGCCGACCATCCGGCGGGCGGCGGATTCGTTGGCGAGCTGGGCCTCGGCGAGCGTTGCCGCGGGGACGCCGTTCAGACCCTCGTAGACGCCACGAAGGACCTCCTCCTGATAGCCCACGGGTCGAGACGGGAACGTTCCCCCCATCACGATCACCTCGACCTTCGAGGTCGGATGTCCGGTCTCCTCCAGCGCCGCGAGGCGATCGGCCGCGATGCGGCGCGCATCCCAGTGGAACTGGGCTCCCCGCAGGGCGGACGGCTCCTCCCCGGTGTAGCTCTGAGGGCTGTTGTTCTCGACCCCGCCCGGGCAGTACGTGCAGCGACCGTGGGGGCATCGGGCGGGGGCGGTCATCACGGCCACCACCGCCACGCCCGAGAGCGTGCGCGAAGGCCGGCGCCGGATCGCCCCGTCGAACCGTGCCCTCTCCTCAGGGGGAAGGCTGGCGAGCCAGTCCACGTTGGACGGGAGGGTCCGGGCTCCGGAGGCCCGGACCTGGGCGAACTTGGCCCGATGGATCTCTTCGGGGCCCACGGGGGCGGCGGGGGCCGATCCCCTCACCTCTGGAGCCATGCCCGGGTCTCCCCTGTCACGACGTAGGGGGTCCGCTGCATCTCCGAGATCGTCCGAGAACCCGTCAGGAACATCGCGACGCGCATCTCATGGACGATCTGCTCGAGTTCGCGTCGCGTCTCCTCGTAGCTCGAGGCGGCGAACCGGAGCACGCCTCCGGCGATCCCGGCAGCGGTCGCACCCAACGCGACCGCACGTGCGACATCGAGTCCGGACCGGATCCCTCCGCTCGCGATCACCGGAAGACCGAGGGGGACGACCTCCCGCACGGACGCGGGCGACGGGATCCCCCAGTCCCAGAAGGTGCGCCCCAGTCGCGCCTCCCGTTCCACACCCTGGTCGACGGCCCTCCAGTGCTCTACCGCCGCGAACGACGTTCCGCCCGTACCGCTGACATCCAACGCACGTACCCCCCGATCCCGGAGCCGCTCGGCGACGGTGCGCGAGAGGCCGGCCCCGGTCTCCTTCGCCAGGACGGGGAGGGCTGCGGCGAGCTCTCCAATGCGGGCGAGGGCGCCTCGGGCTCGTCGATCTCCTTCGGGCTGGACCATCTCCTGGAGGAAGTTGAGATGGATGGCGAGAGCATCGGCCCCGATCAGCCGCATCGCCGCCCGTGCGTCGTCCACGGTCACCACCCGATCGCCGGGGGATTGCGGGATGATCTGGGGAGCGCCGATGTTCGCGAACTTGAGAGGAACCGGGTATCGAGCCACTACGGCGTAGCTTTCGGGGTACTGACCCTTCAGGACGGCCGCCCGCTCACTGCCCACCCCCATGGCGATCCCGAGGTCGGCGGCGGCGTGAGCGAGGTTCTCGTTGATCTTCTGGGCATCCGGGAAACCCCCGGTCATCCCCGTGATGACGAGGGGCGCTTTCAAGCGCTTCCCGAGGAGGGTCGTCGACGCGTCGACCTCATCGAAATCGATCTCCGGGAGGGCGTTGTGCACGAGCTGGACGTCGTTCCAGTATCGATACCGACCCTCGACCTCCCGCCCAAGGACGACCTTGACGTGTTCCGCCTTGCGGTGGCTGAGGTCAAGCCCCGCCCCGTCGGGGTCCTTAGCGACCTGCGGATCGGGCCCAGCTCCCGTAGACGACATTACCGTGGATCGCTCCCGAAAGCGCCCCATCGCGGAGTCCGCTAATAATCCCTGCGTCCGCCCCGGTTTCGGCGATCTGGAGGGCGACGTCCGACTTCGCGCGGATCCCTCCCGTGACATCGGGAGCCCCCGAACGAGGCGATAGGGAGGCGACCGACTCGCGCGTGATGCGGGGGATGACGGGCCGCCGGCCGGACTGCATCGGGCCGAGGATCCCATCGACATCGCTGACGAAGACCACCCGTTCG
>JBEKEW010000074.1:0-6534 GCA_050013635.1 Thermoplasmata archaeon
ATCTCCTGGTCTCCCCAGACCGCGCCTTGGAGCGCGCGCTCCTCGAGAGCGGAGCAGCGGGACTGCCCGCGATCAGCGTC
The DNA here is from genome assembly GCA_050013635.1 of Thermoplasmata archaeon. GTDB lineage: Archaea > Thermoplasmatota > Thermoplasmata > Lutacidiplasmatales > UBA184 > Lutacidiplasma. The sequence goes on from JBEKEW010000074.1 coordinate 81, forward strand.
TCGCCGAACCAGGGGAAGCTGCTCCAGCTGTTGGCGCGCGCCCAACGGGCGCGTACCATCTTGGAGATCGGTACGCTCGGGGGCTACAGTACGATCTGGCTCGCACGGGCACTTCCGGCCGATGGACGCTTGATCACTCTCGAATCGAACCCGCATCACGCCGAGGTCGCACGAACCAACATCGCTCGAGCCGGGCTGGAACGCGTGGTCTCGATCCGGGTAGGGAAGGCCCTCGAGACGCTGCCGACGCTGGCCGTTGAGGGGGTCGGCCCCTTCGACCTCACGTTCATCGACGCCGACAAGCCGAGCAACCCGGAGTACTTTGAGTGGGCCCTGAGGCTCTCCCATCGCGGGAGCGTGATCGTCGTCGACAACGTCGTGCGGAACGGAGCGGTCATGGATCCCGCCAGCACCGACCCGAACGTGCTCGGCGTGCGCCGGATGAACGACCGGATCGCCGCCGAACCGCGGGTGAGCGCCACAGCCATACAGACCGTCGGGAGCAAGGGGTACGATGGCTTCGCGATCATGATCGTCAACGACGACCCGTAGATTCGCCGACTCGGTATCCGGGACCGTTCGTCGCACGAGCCCATGGAGTCGCGGGTCGGCACGACCCGGATCGGGTCCGGGGGGTTATGACGCTCCGGAGTCCGTACCCCTTCGGTGAAGAGCTGTCGATCGGGTTCTCGAGGGACTGCAGCGGCTCTATGGACCGGGGGGAAGGATTCCGCCTTCGCACTGCACCTCGCCCTAGAAGCGGGCTACGACGTCCGGCAGCTCGTCACGTTTGTCCCGCCTCGTGCGCAATTCCGGGCCCACCCTCTTGAGGTGATGAGGCTCCAGGCCGAAGCGCTTGGCCTCGAGCATCGGACCGTCACGATCCGGCGGCCATATCGGGTCTCCTACGGGAGCGCCCTGAGCGCGCTGAGGGACGAAGGCATCACGACCCTCATTACCGGAGACATCGACCGGATAGGTGGCGATCCCAACTGGATCCGGGATCGTGCCAGGCCGCTCGGCCTCTACGTCTTCACCCCGCTCTGGCGGAGGTCCCGAACGGGGGTGCTCCGTGCCCTGCTCCGGGCCCGGTTCGAGGTAATCTTCTCGTGCACCGATGCCACCCGTTTGGAGGAGGATTGGCTCGGCAGAATCCTCGACCCGAGCGCGATCCGCGAGTTGGCGAGCATCTCGAGATCGACCGGTCTGGACCCCGCGGGCGAGCAAGGCGAATTCCATACGATCGCGCTGGACACCCCACGGTTTCGGAAGCGGCTGGTCATCCGAAGATGGGTGCCCGCCCTCCGTGGGAAATGGTCGTACATGAGGATCCTCGATATGGGGTTGACCGCGAAGCGCCGGCCGGGCGGAGATCGCGGCGCGAGTTTGAGGTGAGCTCGAACTCCCCACCACCCATCCACGCACGTGTTCGGACCGGCCTCGACCGTAATTCCGGCCGTTCGGACATGCGATACGGATATTCCGCCCCGTTGGTTCGATGTCGGCACGATGGTCGCTCCGACGGATCCCTATGAGATCCTGCCCGGTAGCAAGGTGCATCTCGACCGGCGCAGCGCGGGGGACCGATCCACGTTCTCTCGAGGGGAAAAGGAGGCCGAGGCGGAGCTGGACGAGCTGCGGACGGCGCTGGAGCGGTTGCAAGAACTCCTCTATGCGGGGCACGAGCACCGGCTGCTCATCGTGCTCCAGGGGATGGATGCGGCGGGGAAGGACGGCACGATCCGGCACGTCTTCGAGGGGGTGAACCCGCAGGGTGTCAGCGTGACGCGATTTCGTCGGCCGAGCGACGTCGAGCTCGACCACGACTTTCTCTGGCGCGTTCATCCTCACGTCCCGGCGAAAGGGGAGATCGCCATCTTCAACCGCAGCCACTACGAGGACGTGCTGATCGTTCGCGTGCGCAAGCTCGTTCCGAAGCGGAGGATCCGACAGCGCTACCGGGCGATCAACGAGTTCGAGCGGATGCTCGTCAAGGAAGGCACGACGATCCTCAAGTTCTACCTCCACATCGATTTCGCGGAGCAGGGTCGTCGACTTCGCGCGCGCCTGGACGACCCTTCCAAGCACTGGAAGTTCACTCCGTCCGACCTGGAAGAGCGTCGGCTCTGGCCCGAGTACATGAAGGCGTACACGGAGGCGATCCAGGAGACGAGCACGGCGTGGGCTCCGTGGTACGTGGTCCCGTCCAACCGGAGGTGGTACCGGAACCTCGTGATCTCGAGGATCCTCGTGAGGACGCTCGAAGCCTGGAAGATGCAGTCGCCGGAACTCTCTCCCGAGGCGACGGCGTTCCTGCGCAAGACGCCCATCGGCCGGCGACTGTGAGCGCGTCGAACCGGTCCGCCCCGTGCGGGTAGGCGGACCGCACGCTAGGGTGGAACGCCGGCGCCGGGGAGCGAGGTGCCACGCCCGCTTCCTCCGAGTCGTGCGCGGATCCCCATCTCTCCGTAGTAGATCTCCATGACCACGAGCGAAATGACCGTCGTGGCGATCGCCATCCCGAAGAGTCCGACGTACCCGTACAGCTCGATCGCGACCGCCCCCACGAGGGGCCCGACGCTCCACATGGTCGAGTTGATGAGCGCGAAGAACCCGAGGTACTCGGCCCGGTGCCCTTCCGGGGCGGCGTGCGTGACCCACACTTGCATCCCGGGTCCGATCAGGGAGAGACCCGCGCTGCGTATCGAGGTGGCCGGAAGTATCTCGATCCAGTCGGCCGACACGAGGAAGATCCCATAGGAGGCGAGGGTGAGCGCGGTACCGTACCATATACCCCGAATCGCTCCGCGTCGATCGATCATCCGACCCAGGGGAAGCGATACCATTGCGGCAGTGACGAGCGCCGCGATGGCGACGAGGCTGACCTCGAAATCGTTCGCCCCGAGGCTGTAGGCGAGGTATCCGTAGAACGTCGCGACGGCGCCGCTCCCGATGGCCCGGATCGAGACCGCGAACGAGAACTTGGCGACCGGCAGCATCTCGCGCCAGGGCCGCCGCTTCACCGTCGGGCGGATCTGCACATCCGGGACCAGGAAGATCACGACGGTCAGGGTCCCCACCATGATGGCGACAACGAACGGGAAGAGGGCGTTGAGGCCGTACCAGTACGTCACCAATCCGGCCCCCACGAATCCGACGGCCGCTCCCGCGTTGGAGGTGGCGTTGAGGAGACCATACCCCATCCCACGCTCGTGGGCGAGAGTAACGTCGGCGATGTAGGCGTTGTAGGAAGGACTGCCGATGGCGAGCGCCAGCTCGGCCCCGATGAAGAGGGCCCCTGCGAGCGCCCAGCCCGGCGCAAAGATGATCGCGAGGAAGAGAGGGAAGGCAATGGCCTCGCCGAGCAGGAGGAAGACCTTCCGTCGTCCGATACGATCGGAAAGCCGTCCGACGAGCGGCCCGATGAGAGCGGCCGGGACGTACGCGAGCGTGAGGATCGTCAGGGCGACCGGCAGGCTCGCTCCTTTCACCTCAACGAGGTAGATGGGCAGGAAGACGACGAAGAGTCCGGCCCGGTTGCTCGCGAAGAGCGAGTAAAGTGACAGCGAGAGGAGTTCGCGCCGGACCACATCCGGCGAGTGAGGTACGCTAGATAGCGTACCCACGGGCAGGCCGCGGCGACCGACCTCAACGTAAGGTTTGCTCCCGGGCCGGGATCGGTGTCGGTCGCGTCGCACCCGGATCGGTCCGAGGGTCGGACTCCGTGGCCCGGGATGGGCTCGTTCGAACCCCCACCTCGATCTTCCGCAAACTACCAGGAGAACCGCAATCGGCCACGATCCCCATCGATCTCCCCTTCGCCCGCTGCCGAAGGACCGGGAGAACCGGGCCCTTGTCGGTCCTCGTCCGGGTGGGCCGGGTCGCCGACTTTGCATGCACCGGTGTCCCGGGACCGCACGCGACGGGGCTCTTCCTCACCACCCGCCTCGTGGCTACGGACGATGCGGGTCGGCAGTTCCGTGGTGGTCATATCGTCACTCACGGAGCCGAAGGTCGTTGGCCCCTTACTCGGGGGGCGGGTCACGGCCGCCGTCAGACCTCAAGGTCGAATACGTCGTGGAGAATGGGGGAGAGCGTGCTCGGTGGCGAAACCTTCCGGAGCCACGGGCGCGCTTCGGGTGAACTGACGTGAGCGACGCGAGCGACCACCGCATCTCGGGCGCGCTCCCCACACTCATGCTCCACGGTCCGCGCGGACCGTTTCGATGGACCGCCTACGTCCTCGCCGTAACGGCCTTTGCCGCGGCCATCCCCACCCCGCTCTACCCCGTCTACGAGCAACACTTCCAGTTCTCTTCGGGGGTACTGGGACTGGTGTTCGGGGCGTACACTCTGGGCGTGCTCCTGACGCTATTCTTCGTGGCCCCGCAGGCCGAACGCGTCGGCCGGAAGAACCTCCTCTACGTTGGGATGATCTTCACCGCCGTGGGGGCCGTCGTCTTCGCGTTCGCCTCCGGCGTGCTGTGGCTTGCGCTCGCTCGGGTCATCTCCGGGATGGCGGTCGGCGCCACGACCAGCGTTGCCACCACCGCGATGAGCGACCTCGAGCCCGACCGCGACCAGCACCACGTCGCCCGCGTCGCCGTCGCGGCGAACTTTGGAGGATTTGCTATCGGCCTGGTCCTGAGCGGGTTCCTCGTTCAGTACGCTGCATTCCCCTTGCAACTCGTCTACCTCCTGCCGGTCGTCGCGAGCGGCATCGGCCTCCTGGCCGTCTACACCACCCCCGAGACCGCCTCGGCGGTCGGCTCGAAGTTGCGAATCCGAATCCAACGCATCTCGGTACCTCCGGAAGTGCGCCGCTCGTTCTGGGTTGCGGCCGGAGGGATCGCCGCGTGCTATTCGATCTACGGGCTCTTCGCCGCACTCATCCCATCGTACCTCCGGAGCGGGCTGCAGATCTCGAGTCCCTTGGCGGCGGGTGTGATCATCGCCCTGATGTTTGGGATGGCCGCGGTCGTGCAACTGGCGACGGCCCAGATCCGCGACCGTCGGGCGCTCTTGCTAGGATTTCCACTTCTCCTCGGGTCGCTCGTCGCCCTGGTCCTGATCCTTCCCCTGACGATGTGGACGCTTCTCGTGCTCGTGGCCGTGGCGCTCGGCGTTTCGGTGGGTCTCACGTTCATGGGCAGCGTCACGCTCTGTGACCGTATCCCATCCGAGGAGAAGCGTGGGGAAATTCTCGCCGGCTTCTACTGCGCTGGTTACTTGGCCCTCGCCGTCCCGACGATCGGCGTCGCCGAGGCGTCCGAACAGATCGGGTTGACGAACGCCGGCATCCTGTTCGGGGCGGTCCTCGCGTTCGCGGTCGCGTTCCTGTATTGGGGGGCCTATCGGACTCCGACGCCCCCTGGGGGAGAAGGGCGCCCGCGGAGCGCCCTCGAGGAGGCCTAGGAGCTCGGAGGGGTCGCTCCCCGCGGGGAACCAGGGGCTTCCACGTCACGCGTACTGGAACTTGGTCAGCGTAGATTGAGCCACCGGCAGGCGCGCGGAGAGCGAGCCGACCAGATCATGGATCGTCTCTTGCGTCCAAACCCCTCGCAGGTCGAGGGAGAGCACGTGGTGTCGCGGGCGATGGATCCGGCGCACGACGACATCCACCCGATGTCCTTGCTGATCCGAGAGCCGAGCCGAGAACGTCCGGGCCTCCGTGAGGGGTGACCAGGCGTCGCTTTCCACGACCGCCAGGAGATCGCTGACCGGCTCCTCGGAGCCGCGACGGGCCTTCCCGGCGGGCAACGGGAGCCATCCCCCCGGAGAGACCTCCCAATGGTCGACCTTGCGGAAGTGACGAGCGGAGAGGGCGTGGAGCGTGCCCACTGCAAGGAGGACCAGGTCGGGGGTCTCCGCGATCTTCTTCTCCGAAAGGGCTCGCTCGAGCCGCTGGAGGTGTGGGGCGTCGCCCTCGATGGCGAGATCGGGCGAGAGGTCGATCTCGAGGTGCGCGTGGCTGTACGGTCGATTGCGAGCGCGCCGGCTCGAGCGAGGGCCCGAGACGGGCTCGTTGATGATCGATATCGGTCCGGCGAGTCCGGGAGCAGAGAGGGCGATCGGTCGAGATGCGGGCACGGACGGTTGAGGCGAGGGAGACGGCAATAGCCTTTTGCTCGCACCCGACCGAACGACTCCGCTCGTCGCGTCGCTCCCCGTTCCTGCCCGCTGTGGAGGGGGCCGAAGAGCCTCTCCTCCGGGGTCATGCCGCGGTGAGCGGTCAACGCTCGAGGTCGAGCCGGACCGCATCCCGAACGATCTTCGAGAGCACGGGCCGCCGCGCCGACGCGACGGTCGGCACTTTCACATGGCGCATCCCCTTGCCGGTTCCGACCAGTTCCGGATACTTCTCGGTCAGTCGGGCTCCTTGAAGAAAGCCTAGATTGATGTGATCCGGATAGATCATGAGGCAGGCGACGTCGCTCCGGCCGACCCAGAACGG
>JBEKEW010000075.1:0-6516 GCA_050013635.1 Thermoplasmata archaeon
CCGCTGCGCTGGGGCTGCACGACCGAGATGGCCCCCGAGGCCAGCACCGGGTTGACGGCACCGATCCCCAGCCCGCACACGATGAAGCCGGGCAGCAGCACCGTCCAGGTCGAATCCGCGTGCGTCGTCCCCATCAAGAGCAGGCCGGCCGTGACGGCGAGCATTCCCACGCCCAACAAGAGGCGCGATTGCACCCGCACGGTGAGGCGGCCGGCGAAGAACGCCACGATGAAGGCGAGCAGGGTCAGGGGCAGGAAGCGCACCCCGGCGGCCAGCGGCCCGTAGCCGAGGTCGTCCTGGATGTAGAGCGTGAGGTACAAGAACATGGCGAAGATGGAGGCGGCCAGCGTGAAGGCCACGACCGAGATCCCCACGAAGGCCGGGATCTTGAAGAGGCCGAGGTCGAGCATGGGGTCGCTCGTGAACCGCTCGTTGACGAAGAACGCCACCATGAGGACGGCCGCGCCCACGAGCAGGCCCACGATGCCGGCGCTGCCCCAGCCGAGGTCGTTGCCCCGCACGAGGGCGAAGACGAGGCAGAAGAGGCTGACCGAGAAGGTGATGAACCCCACCCAGTCGATCCGGCGCAGCCGCGGGTCCTTGGACTCCGCGATCTTCGAGATCGTGATGGCGACCGCGATGACGCCGATGGGGACGTTGACGAAGAAGATCCACCGCCAGCCGATGGTGGTGGTGATGATCCCGCCGAGGACCAGGCCCGAGACCGCCCCGACCACGATCGAGACCTGGTTGACCCCTAGGGCGCGACCCCGTTCGTTCGGGGGGAACGCGTCCGTGATGATCGCCGCGGAGTTCGAGAAGAGGAAGCCCGCGCCCAGGGCCTGAACGAGGCGAAACCCTACGAGCTCGAGCCCGGTCTGGGAGAATCCGCAAAGGAACGACCCCGCCGTGAAGACCGCGAAGCCGAGCACGTAGAGCCGCACGCGGCCGAACATGTCCGAAAGCCGCCCGAAGTTCAGGAGGACGACCGCGGTCACCAGCGAGTAGCCGAGCAGGATCCAGAGGAGGGTCGTCGCGCTGGTGTCGGGTAACTGCCGGCCGATCGTGGGGAGCGAGATCAGCACGATGTTCCCGTCGATCGACGACATGAGGGTCGCGACGGTGGTGTTGGTGAGGACGCGCCACTTGTACTGCACGGTTACCGTCCGGCGATCCGGCCGCGGTCGATTCCTTCCTCACCGGAAGGACCGGAACGGGCAGCCGGTGCATCGCAGTCAGTGGACATCGCGGTCGTGGCGCTCCGGCGAGCCAGCTAACCTAGAGGGGTCTGGCTCGATTGGTACCCTGCGATCTCCGACGAGACCTTGTCGATGTACTGTCGGAAGATCGCGAGTACATTCTTCGCGGTGATGACGCCGAGGACACGGTCGTCCTTACGGACCACCATGCGACGGACGCCGAGTTTCGCCATCGTGGTCACGACCTCATCGGTCGGCGTGTCGGGCGAACAGGACTGCAGCGTCGCCGAAGCGAGGTCCTTCAACTTGACCCGTGCCGGGTCGACCCCGGGCGCAACGATCTTCTCGAGGTAGTCCCACTCCGTGACGATCCCCGCTACCTTCGACGGCGAGCCGCTCGTGACGACGGCGTACCCCTTGCGCCGTTCCACCATCGTTTGGGCGCACGAGAGCGCGTCGGATTCACCGTCCAGCGTGAGGAAGGAGGCGTCCATGATGTCCTTCGCCAGCAGCACCATGGCGACGCCATCGTTCCCCGGTTTATGAGGGTGCGGAGAAGTTCGGGCGCGAAGGGGACCCTGAGAATGCGCGGGGCCTTGTACTCCACCCGCATCGCGGCGCAAGGTCGAGGGCTCGGGAGCTGGGCCCCGGTGCGATCTGCGTGACCGAACAGGAGATCCCCACCATCGAAACCAGCCTGCTTCGAGGGTTCCGGTTCGCGTGCCGACCGGACTGCGGGCTATGCTGCTATGCGGAGCCGAGAGTGGAGACGACGGAGCGAGCGGCTCTCGTCCAGATCCTACCCGAGACCGCGTTCCGGACCGCCGGTCCCAATGCGTTTCTAGCCGCCCGGCCGAACGGGGGAGCCTGTCAGTTCCTCGACGGCCAACGGTGCCGTGCGCACGCCTTACGGCCTCATCCCTGCCGGGAATACCCCCTCACCGTTCACGTCGGGCGGCGGCTCCAAGCCGCCGTCGTCCTCTCCTGCCCGGGGTTGGACCTCGCACCCCTTCTCCACGACGAGCGAACCGGGGACCTGGCACCCCCGGAAGGACTATCGGACGAACTCGAGGCGCTGCTGGCGCGGCGCGGACCGACCACCGCGCGTCGCCTGGCCGACGCGGCTCGCCGGGGGCGGCGGGTCGAACGAATACTGACCGAGGAAAGACGCTGGCAACCGGACGAAGTCGTCCGGCGCGACCTCGTAGACCACCTCCCGCTTCCCGGTCGGGAGGACTTCCCAGTGGAGGAGCCTCCCGCGAAGGACCAGGGCCTATCGAGCCTCCCCCTGTTCTTCGACGGACGACCCGGACCCGTGGCCATCGCTTCGGGCCTCGGAGGATGGGAGATGGTAGAACTCGCCCCGGCGGGCGGAGGCCGCACGCTCGACCTCGTCGTGCCGCCCGCCCAACCCCCACTCCTCACGTCCGACGCGGAACGCCTTCTGGAAGGGTACCTTCAGCACTGGCTGCGGCGGGACGCGTTCCTCGCGGCCGTCCAGCTCGAAATGCTCGAAGGGGCCGAAGGGTCGGTGACCGAGTGGGCCCGGGCGAGTCTTCGGGCGCTGGGCGCGCTGACCGTCGCCCGCGGTTCGTCGCGGGCAAAACTCACCGGCCGCGACGGGGCACGACTGTCCGACGTGGATGTGGCGGCGGGGATCCGGGCGGTCGACCAGGACGGGCTCGACCGTCCGACCTGGGGGGACCGGTTCTAGTCCGAGGACGAGAAGCGCTGGCCGAGCTCCTCTTCGAGAACGGCGATCAGCTTCGACTCGTGGTCCGCATTCCACGACGACGCAACGGGGGCCGCCGACCCGCCCCAGGTGGCAGGAGCGGTCTCGCCCGCCTCTTCGAAGAACTCCGCCCGCCAGGCGTCGGGGAGCGGCTCCTCGTCGGCCGGAAGGTCGAATCCCGCCAGGATCAGGCCCGCCCTCGCGAGAACGCGACTCACGGAACTCGCCCGATAGCCTCCTCCGCCGGTGACGAGGAGCCGGCTACCCGAAACCTCTCGAGCGAGCGCGAGGACGGTCCGGTCGATCTCGGCATACGCCGCGGGAGTGTACTGTAGACGTGCGAGCGCGTCGTCGACGTGACCGTCGACGCCGTGCTGGAGCACGATCACCTCGGGGCGGAACGACCGGAGCAGCGAAGGGACGACCCGACGGAACAGCGGGAGCAGAGCGCCGTCCCCGGCTCCGGGCGGGAGAGGGAGGTTCACCTTGAGACCGGCGCCGTCCCCCCGACCGGTCTCTGGAGGAAAACCCGTTCCGGGGAAGAGCGTTCGACCGTCCTGGTGGAAGTCGATGTCGAGGACGCGGCCCGAGTCGTAGAACCCGTACATCACACCGTCCCCGTGGTGGGCGTCGATGTCGATGTAAGCCACCCTTCGGTGCTCGCGCACGGCCCGGCCCACCGCGATCGCGACGTCGTTGAAGATGCAAAAGCCGCTCGCCCGGTCGGGGTGAGCGTGGTGAAGACCGCCCGCCGGATGGAACGCGGGACGCCTCTCGGCGAGGGTGAGCTCGAGACCTCGGTCCGCGCCGGCGACGACGCGGGCCGCCGCCGCGAAGCACCCGGGAAACCCCGGGGTGTCGCCGGAATCGAGGAACGTGGGCTGGTCGGCCGCGCCGACCGCCTCCACGAACGTCACGTACTCCCGTCGATGGAACGATTCGAGGACCGAACGGGGGGCCGGGGCGACCGGCCCGACCCAGGTCACCGGTGCGGACTGGGTGGGAGGAGCGAGCGTTCGGAGGAGGCTCACCGCGAGGGCGCGGCTACGCTCGGTGAACGGGTGTTCCGGGCCGAAGTCGTAGTCCCGGAACCGGTCGTCCCAGATCAGTGAGAGCGAACCTCCCTCCCCCGACTCGGACGTCTGCGGTTCCGCCCCGACCGACATCGGGCCGCGCCAGAAGAACGCGCGAGATAAGCCATCCGGCGTTCTGTACCGGCCCTCCGGAGTCATTAAGAGGGCGGCGGGGTCGCAGGGACGAGGGGTCTCGGTGGCGATCGAAGACGAGGTCGGGCCGAACGCGGTCAAGGTCTACAAATCGATGAAGGAGCTCGCGATGCTCTCCGAAGAGAAGCTGGGCACCGCCGAGCGGATCACCCAGACAGCCCGTCTCCCGAAGACGATGGTGATGAATGCGCTCCAAGAGCTCCAGAACAAGGGCTGGGCGCGTCGCAAGGTCCGCGAGAAGACCGCGGGCTACTATCTCGTCAAGTAGGGCCCGGCTCGTCCTCGCGGGGCGGGGCGCCCCGTCCCCATACCTTCCCCACAAGCCGGCTGGTCGACCGCAGCGTGACCTCGGTCACGGAACTGACCCGCGCGACCTGGGCCCGGGACCGATGCTCGCCGTGTTCCTCGGCCGCGATATATATCAGGGCGGCGACCAGTCCGTGAGGGCTCAGACCGGAGAGCTCGGGGTCATCCCGCGCCTCGTCCAGCATCGCCTCGACCGTGGTGCGTACGCGAGGCGAAAGCGCGAGCTCCTGCGCGTATCGGGCGAGGAACGCCTTCGTCCCCACGCCGGGGATCGCGATGCCGGCACCGCGCTGGACGACCTTGAACGTCCGGCCCACTTCGGAGCGTTTCGCGCCCACCGCGGTCGCCACCTCGCCGAGCGTCCGGGGGATCGAGTAGCGGCGGCAGGCTGCATAGAGGCAGGCCCCGACACTGGCCGGAAGGCTCCGACCGCGGAACAGGCCCCGCAACTTCCCTTCTCGATAGATCCCCTCGGCCTCCGCGAGGACGACGGAAGGAAGGCCCATCGCCTCCCCGCCGAGCTGGAGTTCTCCGCGCGCCGGGGTCCGGTCGAGCGGACCGTCCACCGTGCGGGAGGTCTGACGGATCATCACCCGCTTCAGGTGCTGGAATTCGTACCGACGATGCCAGTCGAGCCGCTTTCCTTGACCGTCGCGGGTCAACGAGAGGGTCGACCCGAGGGATCGCTTGGTCCCGCCGGGACGGACGAACGGTCCGATCCCGCGCCCGCTCCCGTCCGAGCCCGGGACTTCGGCGGCGGGGGGGGGAGTGGCGAGAATCGTCGTGTCGTCGAAGACCAAGCCGCATTCGGCGCAGTGCGTCTCCGAACGGATCGGGTCGACGATCCGGTGCGTGCTCTTGCACATCGGGCAGGCGGGGGCGGCAGTTTCGGGCCGGACGAACGCTTCCTTCCCGGAGTCTGTCACGGTCTATCACGGAGAGCAAGTGCAGTATAAACCCTCGTCCAACGTCCGAGGGAGGGCCGGGTGGGGACCGTAAGCCTATTTCTTGGGTGTACCCTATCTGTACCATCGGTGCGCGGGGGGCTATTCGTCGCGGGCGTCGCGATTGCAGTCGTCGGAGCCGGGCTGATGGTCTCGCTTTTTTTCCTTCCCGGAGTTCCCACCGACACTCGTTCGGCCTCCGACTCAATCGCAAATCTCGGCGCGAACTCGACCCGTAGTTGGCTGGTCTCCGAGGTCGCCACCTACGCGGGAACCCTCGAGATGTCGTGGACCTCGTCGGCCGCGGTGACCGTCGAGCTTTCGAGGACCTCGACCTGTGCGATCGGGTCGGGCTTATGTCCGGCCGGACCGGCGATCGTGGCGTGGTACGGCAACGTGACCGGCCAATGGTCGCTGAACGGCCAGGTCGGTTCGACCTACCTCCTCACGATCTTGAACTCGGGGACCGCGATCCTTTCCTTCAGCGGAACATTGACCGAGACGTTCAACGTACCGACGCCCAGCCAGGCGGTTCCAGCCTGGGCGCTAATCACGCTGGGAGGCCTCGTCCTGCTCGGGATCGGAGCGATTGCCACGTTCCTCGGACTTTTCCTTCCCACCGGGGTCTATCGGCCCACGCGCTACGAAACCGACGGACTGGGCGAAGAGACCGACCTGACGCTCAACGAGTTCGGGCCGGACCCCCCGTAGCCCCGTACGCGCGAAAGCTCCCGGCAATCCCGGGAGGTCACTGGCCCCAGAACGGGTGGCTCGTGCGATGGATCTTTACGACCTCGTCGAGGATCTCCTGCTCGTGCGGGGTCAGGGGTTGACTCCGTAGGGCGCGCACGGCCGACTCCGGCAGGCTCACCATCAGGATATCACCCTCCTTGAGGTTCCGTCCGATCACGGCCCCGTCGATCGACGCGGCCAGCTCGGTCGACTCTTCGGCCTCCGAGACCGAGGTTCCCTCTTTTTGGAGCGCCTTCAGAAGGCCGATCTCGGTGCCGTCGGGGCGGATCAGCCGGACCCCCGGTCGCAGGGTACCACCGAGCACCTTGATCCCCACGATCGCCGGCTTCGAGGCCCGGAACACGAAGCCGGGGAGG
>JBEKEW010000076.1:0-6484 GCA_050013635.1 Thermoplasmata archaeon
CGTGGTGACCGGCGGAGGAGGGTATACGCCCGAGAACGTGGCCCGAGGGCTCGCTCGAGCCGGCCGTCGGCTCGCGGGATCCGTTACCGACCCGGGGCCTGACGATCCCCTTCCGGCGCTGTGGCGCGAGGAGTTCCAGCGGGTGACGGGTGAGGCGGCTCCTCGGGACTGGTCGATCCCTTCGTTCCGAGCCCCCTCCCCCTGGAACCCGGGCGCGGAGGAGCAGCTGGTCGGCGATCTCGAATCCGCCCTCGGGCGACGGTTCCCTCGCCCGCGGGATCAGAGCTGAGCGGTCCAACCGGGGCGGTCGAGGAGGTCGGCGTCGGTGGCTCGGATACCGCGGTCGATGTCCGGCGCCGTCAGGGTCGGCGACGGCCGTCCCGCCGCGCTCGCGCGGATCCGGGCCCGGGCGACGACCGTAGCGCCGATCCAGCGCAGCTCCTGCACGGTGCGTGCGACCACATCGTCGCCCGAGGGCTCTTCGATCATGGCGGCATGGACGAATCCGAACAGGGCGTCGCGTTCCAACCAATAGCCGAGGTAGCTTCGCAGCAACCGTTCGGCCACCTCCTCCAACGGAGGCATCCGCGTGGGAGGTGGCCAGACCCCCAACCACGCGCGCACGCCTCCCTCTTCTCGAAGCTCCACCAGCTGCCACCCCCCGGCATGCCCCGCGATCGCCAGCGGCCCGGCCCGCGCGTCGAAGAAGAGCGGGAGCAGTTCCTCCCCCTCCTCCAGTAACGGAGGGTCCTCCACCGGAAAGTCCGACGACTGCGGGAGGGGGATCCGCCCTCTCAATGCTTGCCGGACCTCGGCGGTAGGGACCCATCGACCGTCCTGCTCGAGAACGCGCGCCACCCGGCGGCCCGAGCGGCGCGCCGTCGCCAGCGCCTGCTTCCCCGCCGAGGAGCGACATCGTTCCTCGGCGTGCCTCATCTCCGTCGTGAGGCCCCGGGGATGATCCCGTGTCCATCCCCCGTCGGTTCCGAACGCCGGCCAGGAGAGCGACACGCCGGGGCACGAGAGCACCGCCGACGCTTGGAACCGATCCCCCGCGTGGACGATGATCGGGAACACCGCGCAGGGGAACGGTCGGGCGGTGTGGACGGAGCACCGCTGGTGGGAGAGGAACTGGCAGGCTCCACCTTCGGGACGGGCAGCGATGTACGCCGCATCGCGTTCGCCGGAGAGGAACGTGGCCTCCGGTTCGATCTGGAGGAGGACCGACCGTTCGACCGTGGTAACGGCCGGGGTCGCGTAGCAGCAGAGCCCGCAATCGGGCCGGCAGGCGAACTCGACCCCCCCGAGGAGCGAAACGTCCAGCATACCCTCCCCGCCAGGTGCGTCGAACACGGTAGGCCGAGAATCGCAGACCGCTTTGGGCGTTGCGAGCGCCGCGCGGACACGGGGGGGACCGGCTCGGACCCGCTCGGACGGCGCATTCACGTTACGGCCGGGTCTCCACCGCCACCAAGACGGGAGGGACCTATGTGTGCGCCGCCAGGGGTCCTCGCAAAGGGATATGCCGAACGATGCCTGCGTCGCCCCGATGACCGAAGGATGGCCCGAACCGATGTCGCACGGGTACGTGAACGTGCTTGGGTTTCGGATGTTCTACCGCATCTGTGGCTCCGCGGACGCGCGCGAGACCGTGCTGTGCATCCATGGGGGTCCCGGATGCACCCACGACTATCTGCAACCGTTCGCGGACCTCATCCGCCACGGCTACCGCGTGGTCTTCATGGACCAGCTTGGCTGTGGCCTCTCCGAGCGCACGACCGACACATCCCTGTTCACGGTGGAGCACAACGTCGAAGAGGTCGAAGGGATGCGCGAGGCCCTCCACCTCGGCCGGGTCCACATCGTCGGCTCGAGCTACGGGGGCGGGCTCGTCCTCGCGTACGCCCTCCAGCACCAGCGCCACCTGAAGAGCCTCACGACGGTCGGGGGGCTTGCGAGCATCCCGCTCACCGTCCGGGAGATGTGGAAGCTCGTCGACGGGATGCCGAAGGCGACCCGCGACACGATCTACAAGTATGACAAGCTGCGAGAGTACGACCACCCGGAGTACCTGCGCGCGGTCGATCAGTTCTACCACCAGTTCGTCTGCCGGTTGCCCGAGTGGCCGCCGCTCGTCACGTACAGCTTCGTCGAGATCAGTAAGCCGGTCTACAACTACATGAACGGGCCCAACGAGTTCACGATCACCGGGACGATCCGCGACTGGGACATCTCCGCGCGACTCGGGGAGATCCACGTGCCGACGCTCGTCACGGGGGGAAGGTATGACGAGGTCTCTCCGGCGTGCGCTCGTCAGATCGCCGACGGGATCCCCGGCGCGATCCGGATCGAGTTCGAGAAGAGCTCGCACACTCCGTTCTGGGAGGAGCGTGCGGCGTACATCGAAGCGGTCCGGGGTTTCCTGCACAGCGTGACGTGAGGCCGCGCCCCCTCGGGCAGCTGCCCGGACGCCTCGGTCGCCCCAGCACCGCTGGAACGCCGCTCGCGAGGGAAGGACAGCGGCTCAGCGGAGGGCGGCCGTGGGACGCCGATGGAGCTCTCCCTGGCAGTTCGGACAGAGTCGCCCCATGGCGTCGGCACAGAGCCCACGGAACGTGCACTCCAAGGAGCAAACGTACGCCTCGGAGAGCGTTCCGAGCTCGGTGGAGTATCTCTCGCACCGTCGGCGACGTTCACCGATCGAAGACTGATCCCCGGGATCACGGTTCCCGGGCCCAGCTTTCGCGGGAGGCGGAGGGAGATCGGGCCGGCCGCCTCGACGCTTCCGTTCGCCCC
Organism: Thermoplasmata archaeon; assembly: GCA_050013635.1. GTDB lineage: Archaea > Thermoplasmatota > Thermoplasmata > Lutacidiplasmatales > UBA184 > Lutacidiplasma. The sequence goes on from JBEKEW010000076.1 coordinate 2,797, forward strand.
CACTCACCGACGAGCAGCGCGCTCTCGTCCGGCCGGAAGAGCTCTCCCATGGTACGTGGACGGCGGTCCTCGAATACGACATCGGCATGATGACGGATCCCGTACTGGCTGAATCCGGTGAGGATGGGGATGACGTCCCGACCCTACTCCGTGAGACGAAACCCCGCGGCCGGACGGCGTCCGCTCGGACGGCCGCGTTCGATCAGACCCTCTCTCTGCAGCTCCCCGAGCCGTCGGGAGAGCACACGTCTCGGGAGACCGGGGTTCTGGCGGAGGATCGTCGAATAGCTGGCGGGCGGGGAGAATGCGACGGAGCGAACGATGAGGAGCGACCACTTGTGCCCCAAGGTCCCGAGGCTCGCGCGGATCGGACAGGTTTCGAAGGGAACCGACGGGCGCACCTTCGCCAGCGAGGCCACGGATCTCGTCACCGCCATCCCGGGGGCGTACCGTCCGGGCGTCTTGAGGGCATGGGGACCGTTCCGACCCTGGCCCATTCATGTAGGAGCCCCACTCCCCATCGCCCGGCGGACGGACCGAACTACTCCCGAGGGATCGTCCATGTGGACGATGGCCCGGCTCCCGGAGCGCGGTCCTAAAGGTGCTCGAGCGCTCGCCGGGGAGCACCGGCTCCGTCCGGATCCGGCGCAACCGGGGCTAGCACGATGAGCGAGCAGCGCTTCTCCCTGCGAGCGCGGATCAGCACGAACAACCCGGGTGCGGTTCGGCCGGTCCTCGACCGGATCTTCCCGGGAGGTTCGGTTACGCCGGCCGAGGGTGGGAAGGAGTTCTGGGTCGAATGTGACATGGAAGGTCCGAGCGCCCGGGAGCTGAACCGGGCGCTGCTCTCCGCCCTACGCCGAGTCGAGAAGAGGACCCGGCTGAGGTCGGAGTGGAGCGCCCGGGGCGTGACCGAACGGTTCTTTGATTACGTCCCGAAGGGCAGACGAACGGCCGCGCCGGACCTTCCGTCACCGGCCTGAAGCCACCGGGCCGCTTCCCCCGCGGGGGGTCTCGCCCAGCTCGGCCACGAACCGTTCCACGATGCTGAGGGGACGAAGCATCGCCGTCTTCTTGGTCTGATGCGACTGCATTCTCCGAAGAATGCTATCGAGGGCGCGAACGGCCTCGACAATGTGCGGACCCTTGTTCAGCATCACGCATTCGGCCCGCACTCCCATCGCGGCGTCCGTCACCTCCGCCCGCGAGGGGAGCCCGCTCTTCGCGAGCCCCTCCAGGACCTGGGTCGCCCAGATGGCCGGGATGTGGGCAGCTTCGCACAGCCAGAGGATCTCTTCCTGAACTTCGGCCAGCCTCTCGAACCCGACCTCGACGGCCAGATCGCCCCGTGCGATCATCACACCGACGGGAGGCTGGCGGAGGGCGGCGAGCAGAATACCGGGGAGCTCCTCGAACGCGCGCCGTGTCTCCACTTTGAGGATGATGCCCATCCGCGGCCGACCCACGCGAAGGAGCGCGGCCCGCAATCGGCCGACGTCGGTCGGGGTATGGATGAACGAGAACCCGACGAGGTCCGCGTGCCGGACGATGAACCGCAGATCGTCGAGGTCTTTCGGCGGTATCGCGGCGAGATGGAGGTGCGTGTCCGGCAAGTTGATCCCTTTGTCGGCAGCGAGCCACGCTCCGCCGGTCGGGGCATGGGTGACCACGACTACCAGGCGGGCTGCGGTCGCCGAACTGACGATGCCGCCGATACGCCCGTCGTCGAACCAGATCGAATCTCCGCTGCGCACGAAGCGAAGTCCTTCCGGGAGCGTGCAGGAAATGTGGGCGGGGCTCAGCGTACGGCCGCGTGCGTCTCGTCGGGCCTCTTCGCCGAGATCGGGGCGGGAGGTGAGGACGAGTCGGTCTCCGATGCTGAGGTGGATGCGTTGCTTGACCGGCGCGAACGGTCCGATGGAGGTCGCGTCCTTCCTACCGTTCGCCGTGGCCCCGACCAGACGGGTCCCCGTCGTGAGATACGTGGTCTTCTCCACCGTGGCCCGGCAGTGGGCGCCGACCCGCTCGACGATCCGCAACGTCCGCCGGGCCTCCCGAGTGTCAACGAGCGCGACCTGCTCGCGGAGGCGCCTACGGAGCAACCACGCCCGCGGGACCGGCAGCACCGTCGCGCCGGGGGGCACGGGTGCGGATTCCCGGGGAGGAGAGAGCCAGACGGACGCCGGCGCCGTGACGCGCCCGAACGCGTCGCGGCTCGGCTTGAGCCGCACTACCGACGGGCCCGACCGTATCGTTCCGGTTCGGATCTTCGGTCCCGCGAGGTCCATTTCAATGCGGCACCGACGTCCGAGGGCACGCTCGGCCCGGTGGATGTGCTCGATCATGCGGGCCCACTCTGCAGGCCCGTCGTGAGCACAATTGATCCGAGCACAGTCCATCCCGCCCTCGACCAGGTCCCGAACGAGCCCGTAGTCCGTCGCCGCCTCGGTCGGCATGGTCACCATGATGCGAACTCCCTGTCCGGGCCGCGCCGGGCCGAGGAGGGTCCGTGCGTTCTGCTCAAGGATCCCGATACCTCGTTCGGGGCTCGGCCCTTCCGAACGGGGGCGGTGGGTCGGGGGCCGGCCGCGGGATCGGTCGAGCCAGCCGAGCACGGCATCCAAGTTGTAGAGTACATGGCTCTCCGACCGCCCCAGCGAGGAGAGCGCCCAGTGGGCGAGCCGGGTCTGGTCGCGCCGGAGGTCGAACCGTCGGAACGCCAGGTAATGGAGCAAGTTGCGCGCGCTGTCCCGGCGCGCGCCGAGCGGTTCCAGATCGACGGCATGCTCCAGCTCGAGCATGCTCGCGCGGACACGCTCGAGCCGCTTCACGAGCGAACCGACCGAGCCGACCGTGAGGGGGGCGGGCGGGTGATAAGCGGCCATCGGTCTTCCCTACGCCGGAGCCCGGCGGGCGTTATAGCTTGGTGAGACGGGTAGATTGACCTGTCGACCGAACGGCAAACCGCCGGCGCATCGACCGTCGTGGGGCGGATCGGACGGCCCCCTCGCACCCACCGATGACGATGATCACGGCGCTGCGGAAGCGCGGGGTCTCGGTCAACCGTCCGACGTCGGGAACCGCGACAGAAGGAACGGTTCCAGATCGAACTGGGGGTGCTTCTTGCCGGCGATGAAGCTGGCGACGATCGAACCACCCGCCGGCGCATGCATGATCCCCTCGCCGCCCCAGCCGCACGAGTTGACGAACCCCTCCACTCCGTCGATCGGACCGAGTATCGGTGTCAGGTCGGGGGTCAGCGGGCGGATCCCCGACCACCCCCCGGCGACCTCAAAATCCGCGAGGATCGGGACGCGGTGCTTCGCAAACTCTCGGACCGTAGGGAGGAACTCCAGGTTCGGGGTGTCGGAGGCTGGTTGGTGTTTCTCGCGCCCCATGCCGATGAGAACCCCCGCTCCCTCTCTCCGGAAGTACCAATGCGCCCCCGCGTCTTCGACGAGCGGGACATCGTCTCGGATGCTGGGGGTGGGACCCGTGAGATAGATGCTCCGGGTGGCGTTCTCCAACGGGAGTTCCGCTCCCACCCAGTGTGCCACCTCTATCGCGTCGGCCCCTGCGGCATTGACCACGAAGGGTCCGGAGATGAACCCCTCGTTGGTTTCGACCCCCACGACCCGGTGGCCCTCGACACGAATCCCGGTCGCCAATCTCCTGAGCTCTACCGCGG
>JBEKEW010000077.1:0-6373 GCA_050013635.1 Thermoplasmata archaeon
CGAGCCCCGGGAAGAAGGAGAGGAGCTTGGAGAACGACCCCATCTGACCCAGAGAGTCGAGCTGGGTGCGCAGGTCGCGCAAGGTGAACCGGCCCGACATTAGGTGCTCGCTCGCCTTCTGGGCCTCCTCCTTCCCCCGAAGATCCTCGAACCGTTCCAAGAGGGTCTGGAGGTCGCCCATTCCCAGCAACCGGGAAACGAACCGCGTCGGATCGAACCGCTCGAGCTCGTCCAGGTGTTCGCCCGTTCCGACGAACAGGATGGGCGCTCCGCTCGCCGCGACCGCGGAGAGCGCCCCCCCACCCTTGGCGGACCCATCCAGCTTGGTGATGATCACGCCCGTGAGGCCGACCGCCTCTTGGAACGCCTTGGCGCTCCGGCCCGCGGACTGGCCCATCGCCGCGTCGAGCACCAGGATCGTCTCGTCCGGGTGGAGGACGCCGTGGATCGTCTTGAGCTCCGTGATCAGCTCGGCGTCGATCGCGCTCCGTCCGGCCGTGTCCACCAAGATCGCGAAATGGGGAGGAAAGGCGGCGAGCCCATCCCGGACGACCGCGTCCGCGCGTCGCTCGGACCGGTTCGCATAGAACTCACAGCCGACCTTCCTCGCGAGCTGCTCGAGCTGGTCGATCGCCGCAGGGCGGTGGACGTCGGCAGCGATCAGTCCGACCCGGACCCCCTTCTTCTGGAACTGTCGCGCCAGCTTCCCGGCCGTCGTGGTCTTTCCCTGCCCGAAGAGACCGGCCAAGAGGATCCGCCGGGGCCGGAACTCGAAGGTCCGATCCTTTCCGAGGATGCCACGGATCTCCTCGTAGATGATGCGGATCAGGAAGTCGCGCAAGCTCGAGCCCGCGGGCGGCTTCTCCTCCTTCGCACGACGCTTGACCCGCTCCGTGAGTTGGAGGGTCAGCTCGACGTTGACATCGGCCTGGAGGAGCGCACGCTGGATGTCGCGAACGACCTCCGCGAGGAGCGCGTCGTCAACGGCCGAGCCCCGCGCGATCTTCTGGAGCACCGCGCGCAAGGATTTGCCGAGTGAGTCAAGCACCATGCATCCCGCGTGTCGGCCCTCCGGGGCCGTTCGAGCCCACCTACGCAGCACCCCTCCTTACCCTTTCGGCGGGTCGAATGCGTCGTTCCGTTCCCGTGCCGGTCCGCCGGGAATCCGGCCACGGTCGGGTGCGCCCCGGGACCTGCGGCAACGGTGGCATCGACCCGGGTCCCGACGGGGGCCCCGGGAGGCGCGCCCTCCGCTCGCCCAGCAAGATTCTTAATGTCGCGACGGAACGGGCTAATCGCGCCTATGAACACAGATGCAGCTCCTCCCGTCGCGGTTGTGCCATCGAAGATCCCGCCACCGAAGCTCAACCCCGTCCGCGTGCCGATCGTGGAGGAGTCGATGCCGACCCGCGCGCAGGACTTCCGCGAGATCCTTCACGCCTACTCGAAGGACGACGCGATCCTCGAGGCGAAGCGCTGCATCCAGTGCCGACGCCCGTGGTGTGTGGAAGCGTGTCCGATCACCCAGGACTGCCGGGGGTACATCGCGCTCGTCGCAGAGGGCGATTTTGACGGCGCGAAGCGCGTGACCGTTCAGGACAACCCTCTCGCCACATGTCTTTGCAAGGTCTGCTACCACTACTGCGAGGACTCCTGTGTCGTCAAGAAGAAGGGGGTCCCGATCGCCATCCGTCACCTGAAACGGGCCGCCCTCGATTATGGATCGGGGGACCTGGCGTACGTCGCGTCGAAGCCACGGAACCAGCGGGTCGCTGTCGTGGGGGCCGGCCCGGCGGGGATGATGATGGCGTGGGAACTGGGCATTCGGGGGTACTCGGTCACCGTCTTCGAGCAGGAAAGGCTTCTCGGAGGCCTGATGCAGACGATCCCCGCCTATCGGATGACGGACGCCGACGTGCAGGTCGACAAGGCCCGCTTCCGGAACTTGGACGTGACGTGGGTGGACGGCACGAAGGTCGGGCGCGCCTTTCCGGTCTCGCAGCTCCTCGCGGACGGATACCAGGCCGTTTTCGTTGCCATCGGTACCTCCCAGCACCGTGTGCTCGGGATCCCCGGCGAGGACCTCCCCGGCGTGGAGCCGGCGCTCGAACTGCTCAAGCGGATGAACCGAGGCGAGAGCGTCTCCGTCGGCAAGAAGATCCTCGTGATCGGGGGAGGCGACGTTGCCATGGACTCCCTCCGCAGTGCGCTCCGCCTCTCGCACGGAGGGGACGTCACCCTCGTCTATCGGCGCAGCCGTTCGGAGATGCCCGCAGATCCCGAGGAGGTCCACGGCGCCGAACAAGAAGGGATCCACTTCCAGTTCCTCAAGGCGCCGGTGCGGATCGTGGGGGACGGCCACGTTCGCGGACTGGTCGTCCAATCGATGGAGCTTGGGCCCCCCGACGCGGGGGGGCGGCGCCGCCCCATCCCGGTGGCCGGTTCGGAGGAGACCATCCCCTGCGACACGGTCATCGTCGCCGTCGGTCAGAAGGCGGACCTCGAGGGGTTCGAGGGGAGTCTCGATCTGAAGCTGACCAGTCAGGGGTGGCCCGAAGGGAAGGGGCCCGGGTTCGAGACCGGGGTCCCCGGCATCTTTGCGGCGGGCGGTCGCTCGGTCGTCTATGCGATGGGCACCGCGACCGAAGCCGCGATCGCGATCGACGCGTACCTGTGCACGAAGCGCGGAGAGACCCCCGTAGCCCGCCCCGATCCGCTCGGGGGCGGAAAGCCGTTCGCGCGTCCCACAGGGTACACCCAGCCCATTCGGGTGTAGGCGGTCCTCGCGGCCCGGGCCGCGGGGTACGTTTCGCGGAAAGACTTAACGCGCAGACCGGATGCGCCGTTCGTGACGGCCGTGATGAGCGAGGACCCGGATGGATCTGGCCCGGTGGATCTCTCGGATCCCGAACGCGCTGTACTGCGGTACCTGCAGGCATGCACGAGCCCTCCGACCGAAGAGGCGATCGCGGAGCAGATCGCAGCGTCCATTGAATCGGTCCGGGGAAGCCTGCAGCGCCTCCGCTCGAAGCATCTCGCCCTGGTCGAAGAAGAGCACCGCGCCCATCGCCGGCTCACGGCCCGAGGGCGCACCGCACTCGATGCCGGACTTCCCGAGCGGCGCCTGCTTCACCACCTCGTCACCGGGACATCCTCGACGGACGGAGACCTTCAGCCGGAAGAGAGATCGGCGGCGATCGGGGTGTTGCGTCGCCGCGGGTATCTCGCCGAGGGCGCTCCGATCCGCCTCCGTCCGGAAGCGCCCCCGGATGCGGCCGTCTTGCCGGAGGAAGCTGCGCTCCGGGCTGTAGCCGCGGAGGCGGAAGTGGTCGATCCCGAGGTGTTCTCCCGCCTCGAACGACGCGGGCTCGTGCGGGTCGAACGCGAATCGATCAAGCGGTGGTCTCCTTCCGAGGAAGGGCGGCGATTCTCCCTCGAAGGAGCGGGGGCCGATCGGATCGGAGCGCTGACCTCCGAGATGTTACGCCGCGGCGACTGGGAGGGACGCACGTTCCGTCCGTACGACGTTCGGGCCCCGGTGCCGTTCCTCACCGGACCTCGCCCCCACCCGTACACCGAGTGGCTCGAGGAGTTCGAGGAGATCCTGATCGGCCTCGGTTTCCAACAGGCCGAGGGGCCCTTGATCGAGACCGAGTTCTGGAACTCGGACCTCCTGTTCATGCCCCAGGACCACCCGGCGCGGTCCATCCATGATGTCCTCTATCTAGAGGGGATAGAGGGACGGCCTCCTCCCTCGGAGCTGGCAGCTCGGGTCGGCGCGGTCCACGAAGGCCGTCCGCTCCCCGGAGAGCGACGGGCGATCGGCCCCGGATGGGGGGGAGGCTACGATCCGCGCGTCGGGGCACATCCCGTCCTCCGATCCCAAACGACCGCGGTCAGCGGGCGGTTCATGGCCACCGGGCCGAAGCCCCCGTTCCGCATGTTCTCGATCGGCCGGAACTTCCGGTTCGAAGCCATCGACGCCCGCCATCACATCGAGTTCACGCAGTGCGAAGGCATCCTCGGAGAGGAGGGCATCAGTATCCGACATCTGGTCGGGATCTTCGAGGCGTGTGCGGAAGCGATCGGCATCCGCGAGATGAAGATACGACCGAGCTACTTCCCCTTCACGGAACCGTCGATCGAAGGGTACGTCCGGCACCCCCGCCTCGGATGGATCGAGATCTTCCCGGGCGGACTGTTCCGCCCCGAGGTCCTCCGGCCGCTGAAGATCGACGTCCCCGTCGCGGCGTGGGGGATTGGGATCGCTCGACTCGCCATGATCGCCCTGGGGCTCAACGACGTTCGGGAGCTCTTCGAGGACGACCTCCGGCGGTTGGAAGGAGGAGGAGTGTAGCATGCCACGGAGCACGCTCTCCCTATCCCGGATCGTCGAGCTGTTGCCTCGACGACCGACCGAGGCCGAGTTGGAGGACCTCCTCTTCCGTTCAAAGGCCGAGATCGAGGCCCGGGACGGCGATGCCCTCACCATATCGGTCACGCCCGATCGCCTCGACCTCCTGTCGGAGGGCGGCCTCGCACTGTACATCGCGGGAGCGAGCGGCATGGCCCGCGGTCTACCTCCCATCCCTACCCGTCGTCGCATACCACCGGTGCGCATCCTCGCGGACGGCTCGGTAAGCAAGCTGCGCCCATGGATCGCGGGAGTGATCGTCACCGCCCCTTCGCCGACCGGTTTGGATCCGGGCACCCTGGCCGAGGCCATCCGGTTCCAGGAGATCCTCCATGCGACCGTAGGCCGAGACCGAGCGGCCGCAAGCATCGGGATCTACCCCGCCGAGCAGCTCTCCGGTCCGATCCGGTATACGATGGAGCCGCTCCCTCAGGTGTCGTTCGTGCCGCTGGACGGAGACGGCGAGGTCAGCGCCGCAGCCTTCTTCCGGGAGCACCCCTTGGCAGCTCGGTACGGCGCCCTCGGACGGGACGGCGACCGTTGTCTCACGCTTCGGGACTCGGAGGGAACGATCCTGAGCCTCCCGCCGATCCTCAACGCCCGGGGGGCCGGTGAAGCCCGTGTGGGAGACCGTGTTCTCCTCCTGGAGGCCACGGGGACCCGCGCACGGAGCGTCTACGAGAGCTTGGGCCTCCTCGTGCTCGTCTTCGCGGCTCGAGGGTTTGTGAGCTCCGCGGTCGCGACGCAAGGCCCGGGAGCGCACCGGCAGGATGGACGAGCGATTCTCCGCTCCCGCGCGCTCTTCCTTCCGCGGGACCTCCTCGACGCCGTCGCCGGGACCGAGATTTCGGCTCGAACTGTGGCTCGGCTCGCCCGGGAGGCGCGACTCGGGATCTTCCCGGCGGCGCGGGGGTGGCGGATCGAGGCAGCCCCATGGAGGCCGGATCTGCTCGGCCCGATCGATGTCGTCGAGGAGATCGTTCTTGCGGGCGGTGTCCGGCAAGAGGATGCCCTGATGGCCCCCAGCCGGACCACCGGAGGCCGCCGTCCGGAGGTGCGGTTCCGCCGCCGTTTCCTCCCCCTCCTACTCGGCCTGGGCTACCAACCCCTGTATCATCCTGTTCTAACGGCCCGGTCGTCGATCGATCGACTCCCAGGGCTTCGCGCGATCCGCATAGCGAACCCCCCCTCCGCGGAGTTTGGGGCCGTCCGGCCGAATCTCCTGGTCTCTCTGCTCCCGGCGCTGGCCGCCAACGTGCGCCACGGCTACCCGCAGCGCATCTGCGAGGCCGGCCCGGTCCTTCAGGCCGATGCGGAGGCCGAAACCGGAGCCCGGACCGCCCATCACGTCGCGGCCGTCCTGGCCGCCGACGACGCCGGGTTCGCTACCGCGGCCGCCCTCGGGGAGTACCTGCTCCGCTCGATCGACGTGGTCGGGGTGCGGGAGAGCGCCGACCTCCCGGGGACCATCTCCGGAAGGGCCGCTCAGATCCATGTCGCGGGCGTCGTCGTCGCGGAGTTGGGAGAGATCCACCCCCACATCCTCGGAGAACTCAAGGTGGTGGTGCCGGTGACGTGGGCGGAGCTCGATCTTACCGCACTCTGGCCGCTGGTCGAGGTTCCCCCCTCGCGCGCCGGCGACCCCACACGCTCGGGGGTGTCACGAGGGGCGCCCCACCTGGGACGAAGGCGTTCATCCCGAGGTTCTTCCTAACGGCGCGTTCCATCGGCGGCGTGGGAGGGGCGGTTGGGCGCCATGGAGAAGGTATATATTCAAAGACCAGTTGGGAGGACGAATGTGGGCTGTATGGTCCACGAGAAGGTGTTGAAGTGAAAGCATCGGCCGTATCCCGAAGTGCTGGTCTCGCCGCCGTGGTCGTGATGGCCCTTTTGGTCGTGAGCATGCTGGTGCCCGTAGGCGCCGCGGTATCGACCACGCCGGCCAAGTCGTCCACCCCC
>JBEKEW010000078.1:0-6321 GCA_050013635.1 Thermoplasmata archaeon
AAGTCGATCCGCATGAACCCCAGCGATGTGCGCGGTGCCATGACCGCGTTCGCCCAGAAGGTCCGCCAGAAGGAGGCCCGGTTCTCCCCCCTCCCGCCGAACATGGCTCAGTAGTCCCCGAGGCTGCCCGCCTCGAGCACCTTGCGTTCGACCCGGCGGAAGACGGACGTCGCGATCGCGAGGTAGACCGCGGTCGTGCCGAGGGCGCCGACGAGGTCCCACCCGAACCCCCACGAGAAGCCCACGTACCCGGGGATCCCGTTGTACCGCAGGGCATCGAGCGCCCAGGTCGGAGGGAAGAGGAGCGCGACCGGGTTCGTCCAGAACGGAAGGAGGACGACCGGGAACATGCACCCGGTGCCGACGTAGAAGGCGAACTCCCCGATGTTCTGGATGAATCCCGCGAACCGCGTGTACACGTAGACCGCGGCGAGCAACGTCCCGACGCTGGCGAGCGTCAGCATGACGAAGACGAAGAGCACGGCGAACGCGGCGGGGTCCGGGAGCGAGGGCGGGGCTCCGTTGACCGCGACCACGACGACATAGACGATGAGACCGCCGATGAGCCCCGAGACAACGTTCCAGATGACGCGTCCCAGGACCACGTAGAGGTACGGGGTCGGCGCCTGCAGGGTCGGTTCGAGCGTTCCCCAGACCCGGTCCTGGCCGGTCGCCCAGCCGCTGCCGTACAGGGTCTGGCCCCACATGCTCATCATCCCCGCGCCCAGGATCGCGTAGACGAGGAAGTCGGGTCCCGAGTTGGCGAACAGCCCGTAGGCGACGAGACCGAAGATCACCGGGGCGATCATCGACGGGATCAGCCACTGGGGGTCCGCGACGAACTGGAGCACGCACAGCCGGATCGACGCGACGGTCGACCGGCCCCGGGACCATCCGTAGACCGGCGCAGCGACCACTCAGTTCGCCTCCTCTTGGACGAGGTCGAGGTAGACGTCCTCGATCGACGTGCGACGCTCCCGCAGGGCGAGCGTCGCGTGGCCGGAGAGCAACGCGCGCAGGTCCTCGGTCGTGGGACGTTGCGCGTGGATGCGGATCGTCAGTCGCACGCGGGCCCCGAACTCCTCCGTCACGACCTTGGAGACCCCGGCGAGCGCGCGAACGGCGGCGAGCTCCTCGTCGTCGAACCCGTAGTCCTCGGCTTCGATCGTTCGGTCGCCCCCGACCAGGTGGCGCAGGCCGGCGACCGTGTCGTGGGCCGCGATGCGCCCCTTCGTGAGCACGGCGATCCGGTGGCAGAGCTCCTCCGCCTCGAACATGTAGTGGGTCGTGAGGAAGATCGTCACCCCGTCGGCGACGAGCGACCGGATCAGTTTGCGGGTCTCCCGGGCCGACTTCGGGTCGAGGCCGATCGTGGGCTCGTCCAGGAACAGGAGCTCGGGGCCGTGCAGGATCCCCCGGGCGATGTGCAGCTTCTGCTTCATTCCCCGCGAGTACTCCTCGACGCGGCGATCGGCGGCGTCGGAGAGCCCCACCCGCTCCAGGACCTCCTCGATCCGGTGGTCGCGGGTCGTGCGGGGGACCCCGTACAGATCGGCGAAGTAGCGCAGGTTCTCTCGTGCGTTGATCCGGTTGTAGAGTCCACGCTCGCCCCCGAGCACGAGCCCGATGCGAGAGCGGAGCTTCTCGACGTCTTTCGTCACGTCGTACCCGAGAACGGACGCCGTGCCTTCCGTGGGCAGCAGGAGCGTCGAGAGGATCTTGGTCAGGGTCGTCTTCCCGGCACCGTTCGGTCCCAGCAGCCCGAAGATCGCGCCGGATTCGACCGTCAGGTCGACCCCCCGCAGCGCCTCGGTGCGGGTCTTCTCGCTGAACAGGAACCCCTTGCGCGACTCGAAGACGCGGGTCAGCCGACGGGTTTCGATCGCAGGTGGGTCCGCCATCTCCGGTGAGGGCCTCGTCCATCCCTCGAATCGACGCAGGATAAAAGCGCGAGACGCACGCGAAGTCCTCACGCCCGGTGAGGGAGTCGCTGCGCTTCGGAGCGTCGGACCCTGTCGCACCGCACGTACGGCGGTGGCCGTACGTCGGTCGCCATGAGGAAAACGGGGGTGGGTGGGGGGCTCCTTCGCAAGCCGTTATATCGCACGCGTATTCCGACCAACGGAGGGAACCGCATGGCAAAGGCGACCGCTCCGAAAGCCGTGGACCCGGTCGCCACGGACGACTTTCCGGAGGACCGCCTCCTCGAGATCTATCGGACCGAGGTCCTAGCGCGACTGATGGACGATCGGTGCATCACCCTGCAACGCCAAGGTCGGATCGGGTTCTACGTTCCGCACTCGGGCCAGGAGGCGGCCCAGGTGGGCTGCGGCTACGCCCTTGACCCTGGGGACTGGCTCTTCCCCGCGTACCGGGAACTCGCCCTCGCCCTCGTGCGCGGGGTGCCCGTGAAGAGCCTGCTCGACCAGTTCATGGGCAACTCGGCGGACCTGACCAAGGGGCGACAGATGCCGAACCACTACTCCTTTCGTGATCAGCACTTCGTCAGCCCCTCCAGCCCCATCGGGACCCAGATCACCCAGGCGGTCGGTGCGGCGATGGCCGCGAGGAGGCGGCACGAGCCCATCGTCACGGTCGCGTTCTTCGGCGACGGCGCGACCAGCTCCAACGACTTCCACGCCGGCCTGAACTTCGCTGGGGTGTACGATGCTCCCACGATCTTCTTCTGCCAGAACAACGAGTGGGCGATTTCCCTCCCTCGGCAGCAGCAGACCCGTACCGCGACCCTCGCCGAGAAAGCCGCCGCCTACGGTTTCCCGGGGGTCGTGGTGGACGGGAACGACGTCCGGGCCGTGTTCCGAGCCGTCCGCACTGCGCGCGCCCGCGCGATCGCCGGCCACGGGCCGACCCTCATCGAGGCGCAGGTCTACCGATTTGGACCGCACTCGACCTCGGACGACCCCCACCGGTATCGTCCGGAGGATGCCGTTCGGAAGGCCCGCGAACAGGACCCCGTGCTCCTGCTCCAGGCCGAACTGATCCGGCGGGGGATCCTGACGGACGCCTCGAACGCCAAGATCTGGGAGGAACTGAAGGCCGAGGTCGGCCACGCGATCGAGGCGGCGGAGACGACCCCGCACCTGGACCCCCTCTCCTTCTTCGATGACGTCTTCGCGCAGCGGACCCCGGCGCTCGAAGAGCAGCGGGCGTCCTTCGAGCAGTCGGCGCGAGAGGGAGTGCAGCACCCGTGACGGAGCTGACCCTGGTCCAGGCCGTGAACCGCGGCCTCCAGCAGGCGATGCGGTCCGACCCCGACGTTCTCGTGCTCGGGGAAGACGTCGGTTTGAACGGGGGTGTCTTCCGCGCGACCGAAGGGCTCCAAAAGGAGTTCGGCGCCGACCGGGTCATCGACACCCCGCTCTCGGAGACCGGTATCATCGGGACCGCGATCGGGATGGCGCTGTACGGGCTGAAGCCGGTGGCGGAGATCCAGTTCCTCGATTTCATCTATCCCGCGTTCGACCAGATCGTGAGCGAGCTCGCGAAGTTCCGCTACCGCTCCGGCGGTCAATACCCCTGCCACGTCGTCGTCCGCGCCCCGTACGGGGCCGGCGTTCGGGGTGGGCTGTACCACTCCCAGTCGACCGAGGCGTACTTCGCCCACACGGCCGGGCTCAAGGTCGTCATCCCTTCCAACCCCGCCGATGCGAAGGGCCTCCTTCTGACCGCCATCCACGACGAGGACCCGGTGATCTTTCTCGAACCGAAGCGGATCTACCGCTCGGTAACGGGCGAGGTCCCCGACGGCGACTACCGGGTGCCGTTCGGAAAGGCGACCGTCCTGCTCGAGGGGAGCGATGTCTCGCTGTTCGCCTACGGCGCGATGATCCACCCGACGATGGAGGCGGCCCAGAGCCTCGGGGCCGAGGGGATATCGGCCGAGGTCATCGACCTGCGCACCCTCGTCCCTCTCGACGAGAAAGCGGTACTCGCCTCGGTCGAGAAGACCGGGCGCGCCGTCGTCGTTCACGAGGCGGCCCGTTTCTGCGGCTTCGGCGCCGAACTCAGCGCCATCCTCGCGGAGAAGGCGTTCTACTCGCTTCAGGCCCCGATCGCGCGGGTGACCGGCTACGATACACCGGTCCCCTACGCACTCGAGAACTCATACCTCCCCAACGCTTCCCGGATCGCGCATGCCGCCCGCGCGGCGGCACGGGCGGAATAGAGGAGCGACGATGGCGACGTACGAGTTCCGGCTTCCCGACATCGGCGAGGGCGTCGCCGAAGGGGAGGTCGTTCAATGGTTCGTGAAGGAGGGGGACACGGTTGAAGAGGACGGACCCCTCGTGAGCGTGCTGACGGACAAGGCGAACGTCGAGATCCCCTCCCCGAAGGCCGGTCGGATCGCCCACCTCCACGCCGCGGTCGGCCAGAAGGTGAAGGTCGGCGGTCTCTTGGTCACGATCGAGACGAGTGCGGGCGGGGCTGCTTCCGCGCCGATCGGGGCTCCGGCCGCTTCCGCACCGGCTTCGATCGGCCCGAGTCCGAGCGCACCTCCTCCCGCACCGGCACGGTCGGGGCTGGCGGGCGCGTCCGCGACACCAGTGGCTCGTTCCCTCGCTTCTCCCTACCTTCGCCGCCTCGCCGCGGAGCGAGGAATCGACCTCGCCACAGTGCGGGGGTCGGGCCCGGGCGGGCGAATCACCGAGGCCGACCTGTCCGGTACCGGGTCCGCTCCCCCCGTGACCACCGCTCCCGCAACTCGAGCCGCGGCGCCGCCGACGCCCGCCCCGGCCGCGCCCACGGCGGCGCCGGCGGCCGACGATGTGATCGAGCGGATCCCGATCCGCGGGGTCCGCCGCGCGATCAGCGAGCACATGTCCGAGGCCGTGCACACGGCGGCTCACTTTACCTACGTCGAGGAGGTCGACGCCTCGGAGCTCGTCCGCTTCCGGGAGCGGATGGCCCGCCACGTCGAGAAGGACGGCGTGAAGCTCAGCTACCTGCCGTTCATCCTCAAGGCCGTCGTCGCCGGGCTGAGAGCCCACCCTCGGATGAACGCGACGATGGACGACGTGAAGGAGGAGCTGGTCGTTCACGGCTCGTACGATATCGGCATCGCCACCGCGGCGCCCGAGGGCCTCATCGTGCCCGTCCTGCGTGCCGTGGACACGAAGAGCGTGACCCAGCTCGCACGCGAGATCCAGTCCCTCGCCGAGCGGGGACGGCAAGGCACGCTCTCCCGGGACGAACTGATCCACTCGTCGTTCACGATCACGAGCCTCGGAGCGCTGGGAGGCGTCCTCGCTACGCCGATCCTCAACTACCCGCAGGTCGCGATCCTGGGGGTCCACAAGATCACGCGGCGGCCGGCCTACCGCCCCGATGGAACCATCGGGCCGGCGGATCTGATGAACCTTTCCGTCTCCTTGGATCACCGGGTCCTCGACGGGATCATTGCGGCCCAGTTCCTCGCGGTCGTCAAGTCCCACCTCGAGGACCCGCACCGGCTGTTCGTGGATCTCGCATGAGCGCCGGGGACGGCGTCGAGCCGCTCCCTCACAGTCCCGCCGTCGTCCGTTCCCTCATCGGCCCCGATGCCTCCGCGATCATGCTGTCGGCGTACCGGTGGATGACCCTCGGCCGGGCGCTCGATGCGCGCCTGCAGGGACTCCAGCGCCAGGGCCGGGTCGGCTTCTACGGGGCCGCGACCGGGCACGAGGCGGTCAACGTCGCCGCCGGCCTCGCCTCGGGGCCCGAGGATTGGATCGTCCCCGGTTTGCGCGAACAGCTCACCGCCCTCGTTCGGGGCCACCCTCTGCCGACGTACGCCCAGCACCTCTTCGCGACCGACCGGGACCCGTCGCGGGGCCGTCAGCTGCCGTGCCACCCGAGCGCGCGGGACGTGCACTACGTCTCGATGTCCTCGGTGATCGGGACCCAGATCGGCCACGCGGTCGGGATCGCCGCCGGCCTGCGGGCGCGCAAGGACCCCGGGGTCGCGCTCGTCTTCTTCGGAGACGGAGCGACCAGCGCCAACGATTTCCATGCCGGCCTCAACTTTGCAGCGGTGTACCGCCTTCCCGTCGTCTTCGGCTGTGTCAACAACCAGTGGGCGATCTCCGTCCCCGTCGAGCGCCAGACCCGCTCCGCGACCCTCGCTTCCAAGGGCGCCGCGTACGGGATCCCCGGCGAACGGGTCGATGGGACCGATTTCTTCCTCGCCTATCGGGAGCTCCGGCGCGCGATCGCCCGCGCTCGCTCCGGGGAGGGACCCACCCTGATCGAGTTTCTCGTCTACCGGATGACGCCCCACTCCAGCTCGGACGACCCCACCCGCTACCAGCCGAGCGATTGGGC
>JBEKEW010000079.1:0-6294 GCA_050013635.1 Thermoplasmata archaeon
GTCCGATCCCGCGTCGTGTGGTCCCCAGCCCGCCGGAAGGGGAGTGTTGTCCTCGCAGATCGTCCTCCCAGCCGTCCTCGATCTCGTGCAGCGGGAGCAGGACGTGGGCGCGATCGGAGAGGAGCAACTTGCCCCGGAACAGGCCCCGTTCCTGGAGTCCATGCAGTTCCTCCTCGAGCTTCATCGGCTGGATGACCATCCCCGGGCCGCTAATGCCGGTCACTCCCGGGCGGAGGACGCCGCAGGCGAGCTGATGGAGGACGACCACGCCCTCCCGGAGATGGATCGAGTGGCCGGCGTTCGGCCCCCCGCCGGTGCGGACGACGTACCTCGCGTCGGAGGCCAGGTAGTCGGTGATCTTCCCCTTCGCTTCGTCGCCGAACTGGGCACCCACCACGACGGTGACCGGCATGGGATCGATCCGGTCGATAGGGAGCTGTGAGGGTAGATGGCCCTTGTGCCCCTCGGGGGTCGGGAGGCCCGCCTCTTAGTCGAATCCCCACGCGCGCAGGTCGCGGTCGAGCTGCGCATCGCGGGCCTGCCGCATCCGGCGGGTCCAGCCCGGGACGAACATGTACGCGCCCGCGAAGAGCCCGGTCCCCCACGTGAGGGGATCGAGGCCTCGCTCCTTCGGGTGTCGTCCGAGGAATCGCAAGTACGATGCGGCCCGCCGGGCGATCGTCCGTCGGTCGATCCGGCTCCGAATCCCTTCGGCGATCGAATCGATCCGGACCAGCTTCTCGAAATGATCGGCGAGATCCTCGACCCATCGGGCGTAATCGGGCGAGCCGCACCGACGCGCCGCGTCGGCGAGCCGGGCCCGATCGGCCCGAGCGTCCTCGAGCCAGCCCACGTCCATCGTGCGGTTCCGGCCGTGGTGACGATAGCGCGTCAACCGTCGTCCATCGAGGAACAGGCCGCGGGAGGAGAGCAGTCCGACGAGCAAGGTCGGCAGATCGGTCACGTGGTACGCCGCCTCGAAGATCGCGGAGAGATCTCCGACCGCATCGTCCCTCCGCAGGGCCATGGCACTCAGGTTGAACCCAGCCTCCGCGTCGACGAGCTGGGGCAGACGTGCGAGCTTCTCCCTTGCCGGGATGTACCATCCCTCTTCGGGTACGTGGCGCGCCGCCTCGTGCTCTCGCCACCGGTCCGATGGGATCGGTGAGCCCTCGCGGTCGATCACCGACGACCGATTGTGGTAGAACCCGAGATCCGGATGCGCACGATAGATCTCGACCATCCGTTCCAGCCGATCGGACGTGTACTGATCGTCGTCATCCAGGAAGGTCACGATCGGGGTTCGGGCCTGCCGGATCGCGCCGAGGAGCCACCGCCCGACGTGCGGTTCTTCGTCGAACCGGCGGGGGACCGCCTCCTCTTCCAGCCACCGATCGAGGGCCGGGTCCCGGAAGTTCGTGACGACGAGGATATCGAAGTAGGCACGGGGGAGGCGTTGGTCGAGGACCGAACGGACCGCGGACTCGAGGAAGACCCGGCGCGAGAAGGCTCCCACGACGACGGTGATGCGGGGGTCCCCGTCGGACCGCTCCGGCGCGTTCGGAGAGATCATAGCGGCCGAACGGCGACGCGCAGCGCGTGCCATATAGGCTCGCACCACGGCCGGACCGTCGCTCGCCGACGGCCGAGGGAGGCCATCCACGGGCCCACCAAAGGGTAAATGGCATGGCGCCGGTCGCGCCAGAATGGTCGCGCAGCGAGCGCGGGAGGTCGAGATCTCGGGCCTCCGACGGATGTTCGAGTCCGCGCCCCCGACCGCGGTCAACCTCGGACTCGGGGAACCGAACTTCGAGCCTCCCCGCGCGGTCCTCGACGCCTACTGCCATGCGCTCCGGAACCACGGGAACCACTACGGTCCGTCCGCCGGCCTCCTCAGGCTGCGCGAGAAGCTCGCGGAACTGTATCGCGACCGGGCGCCCGACACGAGTCGGGACAATGTCATCGTTACTGCGGGAGGGTCCGAGGGGTTGATATCCACGGCCCTCGCGTTGTACGACTCCGGCGACGAAGTGTTGATCCCGGATCCGGGGTTCGTCGTCTATGCTCCCCATGCGCGCCTGCTGGGGGCCCAACCGGTGCCGTACCCTTTGGACGAAGGCCACGGGTTCCTTCCCGAGATCGACGCGATCGAACGGCTCGTGACACCCCGCACCCGGGTGATCGTGGTCAACAGCCCGGCGAACCCGACCGGAGCGGTCCTTCCGAAGACGATGGTCGATAGGATCATCGACCTCGCCGAACGCCACGACCTCCAGATCGTCTCCGACGAGGTGTACGACCGGATCGTGTACGAGGGGCCGATGACCTCGTTCTGGGGGCGGACGGACCGCGCGGTCGTGGTGAACTCGTTCAGCAAGACCCTTGCAGCGACCGGCTGGAGGCTCGGCTTCCTGCTCGCCCCGCGGAGGCTGGCGGTCGAGATCAACAAGATGCACTACTTCATCCTGGCATGTGCCTCCACGCCCGCCCAAATGGCGATCCTCGCGGGCCTGGAAGGGGATCTCCTTTCCACGACGGCCATGATCCGCGAGTTCCGAGCCCGGCGCGCGATCGTGCTCCGGGAACTCGGCCGCAGCCCCGGGATGACGTGCGCCCGGCCGGCGGGTGCCTTCTACGCATTCCCGCGCTTCTCCTGGTCCCAGAGCTCGACCGAGGTCGCGCAAGCCCTTCTGTCGCGCGGGGTGATCACGACGCCGGGGGATGCCTTCGGGGCACGAGGGGCCGGCCATCTGAGGATCTCCTTCGCGGCCTCCCGCACGGATCTCACCCGGGGGCTCGCGATCCTGCGCGAATACGCCGGGGAGGCGAACGAAGGATGATCCCTCGACTCCTCGCCTTCGGGCTCCGCACGCTCGCGATCGTGCGCCCCGAACCGGTGCGCCGTGACATCGATCACATCGCGGGCGAGCTCGAGCGACTCGACCGCATGGGCCCCCGATCAATTCAGCAGTGAGCGGTACAGGGCCCGGTGCCGCTCCGCGGTGACGTCCCAGTCGTACGCACGCACGCGCTCCGATGCCGCCGCGGTCCGCCGGCGGGCCGGCTCGGATCCTGCGAAGGTCTCGCGCAACGCTTCGGCGAGGCGAGGCGCATCCCCGTACGGCACGAGCCGTCCGGCCCGGCCCCCGTCCAGCACCTCGGGCACCCCGCCGACGGAGGTCGCCACGATCGGCACCCCGGCGGCCATCGCCTCCAGGAGAACGAGCCCGAACGCCTCCCATTCGGACGGGAGGACGAACACCGCGGCGCCCCGGACGATCGCGCGGTAGCGCTCCTCGTCGTCGACGTGGCCGAGGAACCGGACGAGATCCGAGACCCCTCGCGCCCGCGCTCGCGCTTCGACCGCGGCCCGCTCGCCCCAGTCCGACCCCATCAGAATGAGTGGACGCCGCTCGGCCGGAGGCATCTCGGCAAGCGCATCGACGAGCACCGGGAGTCCCTTGTTCGGCGCGATGCGGCCGATGAACAGGAAGTATCCGTCAGGGAGGTCGTTCACCGTCCGCGCCGACGGCGCGCTCCACAGCGAGAGGTCGATCCCCGGCGGGATGATGTGGATGCGGTCCCCCGGAGAGAACTCCCGCACGAGCCGCGCCTCGAGCTCGGTCTCCACGACGAGCGCGCGGGCGACCCGATAGGCGCTCGCCCCGAAGCCGACGTCCTGCACCCGCAGCAGGCCGCGGCGGATCGGGCTCTCCGTCGCGTCGGCCGGGTGGTAGTGGGTCGACACGACGAGCGGGATGTGACGTTCTCGCGCCACGAGCGCGCTCTGAAGGACGTGGCCGTAGCGGTGCGAGTGCGCGTGGATCACGTCCGCATCGCCGGCCGCGAGGGCGTCGATCAGTCCGATCATCGAGGGCATGCTGACCCCCGGTACGGGGTAGCGACGGAGCGGGAACCGTTGGACCGGCATCCCATCCACGCTCGGCGCCCAGTGCGTCCGCCGCTCCCACCGTCCTTCATCGTAGAGGTCGCTCGCGTACACGCTCACGGGATCGCCCTTCTGGACGCAGCGTCGCCCGACCTCGCGCACGCACGTCTCCACGCCCCCCGGGGCGTCGAAACGGAACGTCACTTGAGCGATCTTCATCCGTCCAGCGCCTCCCGATAGATCCCCGCGAGCCGATCCGCGACGACCCCCCAGCGGTACTGGGGGACGATCCGCTCGCGACCGTACGCGCCCATTGCGGCGGCCCCGCCGGGGTCGGCCCAGAGTCGCTCGATCGCCTCGCGCAGCGGTCCGGGTTCGCCCGGAGGGACGAGGAGCCCCGCCCGTCCGTCCTCCACGAACTCCGGGATCCCTCCGACCCGGGTCGCGATGACGGCCGTTCCTTGCCCCAGCGCTTCGAGGAGCACCAACCCGAACGCCTCATACTCGCTCGGGAGCACGAAGAATCGAGCCTCCCGGTACGCCGCGGCGAGCATCGCCTCGTCGTCGATCCAACCGATCAACTTCACCCGCGCCTCGATGCCGAGGGCGCGTACGCGGGCCTCGAAGGCCACCTTCATCCCTCCGTCCGGACCGACGAGCACGAGCGACGCGGCCGGATCGCGGTGGGCGAGCGGCGCGAACGCCTCCAACAGTGTGAGCAGTCCCTTGTTCGACGCGAGGCGCCCAACGAACAGGACGTACGGACCCGCGATCCCATACCGACGCCGGAACTCCTGCCCATCGGCCGGCGGGGGAAGGGGCGTGTACCCCGGTGGCACGATCCGGACCGGGGGCAACGGGATCCCGAGCTTCCGCAGAAGCCGCTCCTCCTCCCGGCTCTGCACGATCAGCCGGGCCGCGTCCGCCACGATCGGGGCGGCGAGACGGCGGTCGTAGAACGCCCGCAGGCGATGCCGGAACCATCCGCCTTCGATCGAGTCGATCGGATGGAAGTGGGCGGTCAGCACGAACGGGGTGCCGGTGCGGCGGTGATGACGATGCGCGACGGCGACCTGGTTCGTCCCGTAGGTGTGTGCGTGCACGACCTCGACCGGATCGGCGCGGAGCGCGGTTCCCAGCCCCCGGAAGAAGGGGTAGTGCAATCCGCTGGGGAGCGACCATACCGGCAGACGCTCGACCGTCCCGAACGGGACGCGTTCGAACCGGGGGACGCTCGGAGGGAGCCGTTCCCAAGGGAACTCCCGATAGAGGTCGCTCGTCAGGACCCGAACGGAGTGTCCGCGCGCTCCCAGCTCCGCGCTGATCTCCGCGACGTGCCGTTCGACGCCGCCGAGGCCCGGGGGATACCGCGTGGAGAGTTGCGCGAGCTTCACGAGCGAACTACGTAGCGGCCCGAGGGGCCATCAGCCGCTGGGCGTACTTCTTGTAGACCTCGCTGGCGCGCGCGACCGACTCGATCTTGACGTACTCGTTCGCCTGATGGGAGAGCTCCTCCTCGCCGGCCCCGTAGATGACCACCCGCGGGTTGACCTGGGTGTAATGGACCGCTTCCGAGGCGTGCACGAGCACGGCCGTCTCGGCGCCGGAGACCTCCCGGAGCAGCCGCACGTGGGGAGCGTTGGGATCGATCTGGATCGACGGAAGGGAGACCAGGCGGCG
Organism: Thermoplasmata archaeon; assembly: GCA_050013635.1. Taxonomy (GTDB): domain Archaea; phylum Thermoplasmatota; class Thermoplasmata; order Lutacidiplasmatales; family UBA184; genus Lutacidiplasma. The sequence continues at coordinate 5,570 of JBEKEW010000079.1, forward strand.
CAGGGTGAACGGCGTCTTGATCCGGCGTAGATGCTCCTCGATCTCGTGATAGAGCTGATCGGGGGAGTACGGCGGCGGGAAGCGGATGTCGACCTCCGCCGTCGCCTTGTTCGGCACGACGTTGAGGCGGTTGCCGCCGTGGAACGTGCCGAGGTTCATCGTCACGGCCCCCAGCTCTGGGTGGGCGATGCGACCCTTGAACGATTCGAGACCGCGGACGATCCGCATCATCTTGGTGATCGCGTTCTCACCGAGGTGCGGCATCGCGCCGTGGGCCGCTTTCCCCCGGGTCTCGATCGCGAGATCGAGCACACCCTTCTCCGCGTGCGCGACCTTCAGACCGGTCGGCTCACCGACCACGATCGCTTTGGCCCGGCGCATCGGGAGCGTCTTGGAGAGGGCTGCAGCGCCCTGCATCGTCGTCTCCTCGTCGGTCGTGAAGGCGAGCGTGACCGGCACCTTCCGCTGGACGAGATCCGCCGCGGCCTGCAGCATCGCCACGACCGTTCCCTTCATGTCCGCAGCGCCGCGCCCGTACAGCCGCCCCGAAGTGACCTGGCTCTGCGAGAAGCTCCAGTAGTCCCCGATCGGCGGCGTGTCGAGATGACCGGAGAGCACCACGCCTCCCTGCCCGTACTCGGCGAGCAGGGCCGGGTACTGTGCGTCGCCGAAGAGGGTGTTGCGCATGTGGACCTGGTCGGTGAACGATTGGACGTAGTCGAGGA
>JBEKEW010000080.1:0-6183 GCA_050013635.1 Thermoplasmata archaeon
TGGACCACGACGGGCAACCCGACCTCGCGGACGAGCGCTCGAACCAGGACCCCGCCGTCACCGGGAGGCATGAACCCCGCCATGTCCTTGATGCACAGCTCGTCCGCGCCCATCCCGGCGAGCGTCTGGCCCAGCGCGACGAACGACGCGAGGGAGTGGACGGGGGATTGCGTGTAGCAGATCGTCGCTTGGGCCCGACCGCCCGCTTTGCGGACCGCGTCGAGGGCGACCCCCATGTTGCGCGGATCGTTGAGCGCATCGAAGACCCGGAAGATGTCGATCCCCTGACGGGCGGACTCGGAGACGAACTTGCGGACGAGGTCGTCCGCGTAGTGACGGTACCCCACGAGGTTCTGGCCGCGCAGCAGCATCTGGAGCGGGGTGTTCGGCATCGCTCTCTTCAGGCTCCTCAGACGCTCCCACGGGTCCTCGTGGAGGAATCGGAGGCAGACGTCGAACGTCGCGCCGCCCCAGACCTCGAGCGAGCGGTATCCGATCGCATCGAGCCGTTCGGCCGCGGGGAGCATGTCCCGGGTCCGCATCCGCGTCGCGATCAGCGACTGATGACCGTCCCGGAGCACGGTCTCGGTGATGCCGACCAACGGACCTTCCTCCCAGCGTCGCCGGTTACAGCGGTCCGTTCCCGTGCTTCTTCGGCGGTCGATCGTCGCGCTTCGAGGCGAGCATCCGCAGCCCGGCGATGAGCCGGGGTCGCGTCTCCGCCGGATCGATCACGTCGTCGATGTACCCTCGCTCCGCGGCGAGGTACGGGTTGAGGAACTGCTCGCGGTACTCGGCGACCTTCTCCGCCCGCAACGCCTCTCGGCGGGCGGCCGGGGCGGCGTCGATCTGGCGACGGAACAGGATGTTGACGGCGCCTTCGGCTCCCATCACGGCGATCTCCGCGGTGGGCCATGCGTAGTTCAGGTCGCCGCCGAGGTGCTTGGAGCACATCACGTCGTACGCACCCCCGTAGGCCTTGCGTAGGATCACGGTCATGAGGGGGACCGTGGCCTCCGCGTAGGCGTACAACAGCTTCGCGCCGTGACGGATGATCCCACCGAACTCTTGGGCGGTCCCGGGCAGGAACCCGGGCACATCCACCAGCGTCAAGAGCGGGACGTTGAACGCGTCGCAGAACCGCACGAACCGGGCCGCCTTGGTCGAAGCCTGGATGTCGAGGGTCCCCGCGAGCTGGGCAGGATTGTTGGCTACGATGCCGATCGACCGGCCCGCGAGGCGAGCGAAGCCCACCACGATGTTCGTCGCCCATTCCGGCTGGATCTCCAGGAACGATCCCGGATCGAGCACGCGGTCGATCACGGCGCGCACATCGTACGGCGCATTCGAGTCCGCCGGGACGACGCCGGAGAGCTCCCCGGCGGCCGCCGGTGGCGGATCGGTCGCGGTCGCGGTCGGAGGCTCCTCCAGATTGTTCGAGGGAAGGTACGCGAGCAGGTGCCGGGCGAGCGCGATCGCCTCCCGGTCGCTCCCCGCGGTGAGGTGGGAGACCCCGCTGACGCGAGCGTGCGTATCCGCGCCCCCCAACTCCTCCGCGGAGACCTCCTCGCCCGTGACCGAACGGATCACGTCGGGTCCCGTGATGAACATCTGGCCCATCCCCCTCGCCATGATCACAAAATCGGTGATCGCCGGAGAGTAGACCGCTCCCCCCGCGCACGGACCGAGGATCAGCGAGATCTGAGGGACCACGCCGGAGAGCGTGACGTTCCGGAAGAACACCTCCCCGTATCCACCCAGGCTCATCACGCCCTCCTGGATCCGTGCCCCGCCCGAGTCGTCGAGCCCGATGATCGGGACCCCCGCCTTGCGGGCGGTCTCCATGATCTTGACGATCTTCATCGCGTGCGCTTCTCCCAGGGCACCCCCGAACACCGTCGCGTCCTGAGCGAAGCCGCAGACGGGCCGCCCGTCGATCTCACCCCAACCCGTCACCACCCCGTCGCCGGGGACGCGGCGCTCCTCCATGCCGAAGGTGGAGGCCCGGTGCGTGACGAACGGGTCGATCTCGGTGAACGTCCCCGGGTCGAACATCAGTTCCATCCGCTCGCGCGCCGTGAGCTTCCCGGCGGCCCGATGTTTCGCGCGCCGCTCGGTCCCCCCGCCCTCCCGCGATCGGCGTTTGAGCGTGTTCCAGCGATCCAACCTCCCGTTCATGACTCCTCCACCCGAAGGTCTCCGGCCCTTATCGCGAAGCGGGCCGAACCGTGCGCGACCACGAGCTCTCCTTCGTCTCCGATCCCTTGGATGATCCCGGAGGGGACCCCGTCGATCCACGCGCGCCGGCCGACCCCGTACAGCACGGCCCGGCACCGGGATAGGGCGGACCGAGCCCCCGCGGCCGTGTCCAGCTGACGGACCGATCGGATCGCGGCGGACGCCGCGACCTCCTCGACCTCCTCGAGCGGGGGAGGGGGGTCGATGAAGTCACCGAGGGATGCGGTGGGGGCCCTCAACGGCGCCGACATCTGTTCCCGGTCGAGCCGCACGTTGACCCCGATCCCGGCGACGTCCACCGTCCCCAGAGAGGGCGAGGCGACCTCATCGATCACGATCCCAGAGAGCTTGCGGGGAGGGCCTGCCGGCGTGCGGATCAGGAGATCGTTCGGCCACTTTAGAGCGGTGGCGACGCCGAAGTGGTGGGCGATCGCCTCGTGCAGACCGGCCCCGATGGCGAGGGATACCAGCGAGCGGTGCGCCTCCGGCGCGCGGACGATGAGCGATAGATAGAGCCCTCCGATGGGAGACTCCCAGGTGTGGTCCCGTCGTCCACGGCCGGCGCTCTGATGCCGGGCGACGACGCAGGTCCCGTCCGGCGCTCCCGCCCGCGCAAGCTCGATGGCCCGGTCTTGGGTCGATGGGAGCGTGGCGTACACCTCGCGAGAACCCATCGATAGAAACCCAGCGCTCGGGAGGGTCCTCCAGCATAAAGAGTTGGGGCGGCGGGCGCTCCGCCACCATCGGACGGCGGAACAGATCGACCGCGGCGGAGTCGGACGGGGCGATCGTGGGAGCCGCTCCGGGTTCTCCCTATCCGTCAGGGTCATCCCTTCGGGGGGTCGTGACGGGGACTCATGAGCCGGCTTGTTCCGACCTTGCAGGAGATCGCGCCGGGCATCGAGAAGGAGCTGAAATCCCGGCTCAACACTTTTGCGGGAATGTTCATTGTCGGGTATCTCCCCCAGACCTGGGCGTTCATCACGGACGATGGATCCGCGGCGCTCTCGGTGGACAAGAGAGGTACCACCACGGTCGAACCGGGTGTGCCGAGTTCCCCCGATGTCACCGTAGAATGGGGGCATGACGCGTTGATCGCTGCGCTCCATCGCCAGCGGCGCGCCCCCGCGCCCGGCGATCCTCCGCTCCACGTCACCACGAACACCTCGAAGGGAAAGACCGCCTACGAGTTCCTCCGCGGACGATTCGGGCTATGACCGCCACCGAGTGCCGATCTTCCGGCCGATCGTGCGCCATTCCTGCGTGGAGCGGCGAACTCCATCCCAACCCCCAGCGGTATGTATCCTCGGACATCCGTGTGGGGTAGGAGGGCAGAAGACCATGGACCCCATCGAACAGGCCGCCGCATGGTCCCGCGATCTGGAAGGAGCAGATCCCGCCGAGATCATCCGTTGGTCCGTGGATCGTTTCGGTGAGGGGCTCGTGATCGGCTCGAGCTTCGGGAGGGACGGGCTCGTCGTTATCGATCTGGCCCGGCGCTGGCGCCCGGACATCCCCGTGCTGTTCCTGGAGACGGGGTACCATTTCCCCCAGACGCTGGCCTTCCGCGACCGTCTACGGCAGGAGTGGGGCCTCAACATTATCGATCTCCACGCCGCCCAGTCGGTCGCCGAGCAAGATGCAGCGTACGGACCCCGGCTGTACGCCCGCGATCCGGACACCTGCTGCGCCCTACGAAAAGTCGAGCCCCTCCAGCGGGCCTTGGCGGGGCGCCGTGCGTGGCTGACCGGGGTCCGGCGGGACCAGCATGCAGGTCGGGGGACGACGCCCGTGGTAGAGTGGCAAGAGCTGGCCGCCGGGGCCGGCGGACTGTTCAAGATCAACCCGGTCGTCGGTTGGACGCGCGGGCGCATCGACGCATACTCCCTCGAGCACCATCTCCCGAGCCACCCGCTGTGGGAGCAGGGGTACCCCAGCGTCGGCTGCGCGCCGTGCACGCAGCCGGTCGGTCCCACGGGAGCCGAGAGGGACGGACGCTGGGCGGGCACGGGCAAGACGGAGTGCGGCATCCACGTGACCGGGATTCGACGGGCGACGCCGGTGCCTTCCCCCGGGGGACCCACCACCGGAGGATCGACCGATGGTCCCTGATCCCCACGGCGGTCGCCTGATCGATCGCGAACTCTCGCCGGCGGAGCAGGCCCGGCGTGACGCGGAGCTGAACGACCTACCGCACCTCTCGGCGCACATCGATCAGATCTACGATGCCGAGAAGATCGGGATCGGAGCGTACAGCCCGCTGGAGGGGTTCATGGGGTCGGAGGCCCTGGAGTCGGTGATCCGTAACGGACGTCTCCCGGAGGGACTTCCCTGGCCGGTCCCCGTGCACCTGCCCGTCACCGGCGCGGCCAACGAGCGCGTCGCGCGCGCGGCACGCCCCGGGGACGACCTCGCGATCCTCGATGGAGCGGGTCGCTTCGTCGCGATCCTGCATCTCCAGGAGAAGTTCCACTTCGACCGGGAGGCGCTCGCTCGCTCGGTGTACGGAACGAACGATCGCAACCACCCGAACGTGGCCGACATCTACGCCGCCGGCGAGGAGGCTCTCGCCGGTCCGATCGACCTCGTGCGCCGCGCCGAGCGGCCGTCCGAGTGGTTCGAGCTCACGCCGGCCGAAGCCCGAGCGGAGTTTCGTCGGCGGGGCTGGGAGCACGTCGCAGCGTACCAATGCCGCAACCCACCCCACACCGCGCACGAGTACATCCAGCGTCTGACGTTGGAACGGGATGATGTCGACGGCCTGTTCGTGCACCCGGTCGTCGGCCGCCTCAAGCGGGGGGACTACCGGCCCGAGATCATCCTGCGCGCGTACGGTGCGCTCGTTCGCGACTACTATCCGGCCGACCGGGTGCTCCTGAGCGCCCTCACGATCACGATGCGGTACGGGGGACCGAAGGCCGCGTTGTTCCTCGCGATCGTCCGCAAGAACTACGGATGCGGCCTGTACATCGTGGGTCGCGATCAAGCGGGGGTCGGCCGCTACTACGATCCGTACGCGTGCCATCGGATCTTCGACGAATTCGACATCGGGGTGCGGGCGCTCCGCTACGATGAGTCGTTCCACTGCCGGACCTGCGGTGGGATGGCGAGCTCCCGGACCTGCTCGCATCCCGCGTCGGCCCGTGTCGACACGAGCCAGACCCGCATCCGCGAGGCGTTGGCGAAGGGGATCGACCTTCCTCCCGAGATCCTGCGGCCGGAGGTCGCCGCGATCTTGCGCGAGCGGGACGTGGTGCTGCCGTGAGGGGAACGCGATGACCGGACGCGCCCCCGGATTCTGCATCTGGTTGACCGGCCTCCCCAGCGCCGGGAAGACGACGATCGCCCAGGAGCTGGCTCCGCGACTGACCGCCCTCGGCTGGTCCGTGGAGCTGCTCGATGGCGACGAGGTGCGGCGCGGGCTCAGCTCCGATCTCGGATTCGACCGGGTCTCCCGGGAGAAGCACGCGGGTCGGGTCTCGTTCGTCGCCAAGGTCCTCGCCCGGAGCGGTGCGATCCCGATCGTCGCGTTGATCTCGCCGTATCGGACCTCCCGCGCCCGAGCGCGGGCGGAGATCGGGCGGTTCGTCGAGGTCTACGTCAGCACTCCCCTGGACGTCTGCGAGCAACGGGATGTCAAGGGGCTCTATCGTCGCGCGCGCGCGGGCGAGATCAAAGAGATGACCGGGGTCGACGATCCGTACGAACCCCCCGAGCGTCCCGAGATCACGGTCGATGCCGTGCGACTGTCCCCATCGGCCGCGGCCGAGTACATCTTGGAGGAGCTCGCCCGCCAGGGTTGGCTGGCCCCGGACGGTTCGCGCTAGTACTACTTCGGTAGTTGGTCTCGGCGAGCCGTAGAGATTCCAGTCGAACCATGGCTGTTCATGTGGGGAGACGCAAGTCTCTCGGATGGCCGAAGTCCCGCTTCCCGATCTGTGGACC
>JBEKEW010000081.1:0-6129 GCA_050013635.1 Thermoplasmata archaeon
ATCGGCTCCACTCGACGTATCCGGCGGCGGAGGCGGCCGGGCGGGACGTGCGTCTGGGCGGGTTGACCGGCTTCCGTGGGGTCCCCCAAGGTCACCCAACTCGCCCCACCTCGTATCCGAAACCTCTACGAGGAATGTCGCGCTCAGGATCCATGCCCTCAGGCTCCTTCGTCGACCGAGGAGCAGGTTCCTGCTATATGGTCGTGCTCGGGACCTGCTACTTTTCCAACCTACGAATCATGTCTCGGGAGGGGGATTCTGTGGCATCGCCGTCCGGATCCGGACGATCCTCGCGCACGGGGTCATCCCGGATTTCCATCGGGAGCCGGCGTCTCACCGACGAGCGGTTCCGGGATTCGACGTCGCACCTCCGGAGGGATTCAACCCAACAGCGCTTGCCGGGTGTTGCCGTGCGACTCTCCCGGGCGCCCGGCCTCAGTTCGTGCCGTGCAGGGGACCTACCTCCACTCGTTGCATGCCGGGGTCGCTCTTTGGCCCCGCGCCCATGCTCCGTTCGAGCGCACGACCTGGGGCGGAGGGGGTACGGCGGCGACGACCGATCGCTCCAGTGGAAGCACCAGGCCCGCCTGGGAGGACGCGCCTAGCCCTCGTCGTGCGTAGGACGTACCGGCTTGAACAGGGCTTCCTTTCGCATCTTGTAGATCAGCCGCTTGTCATCGACGTCGTACCTCGTCTCCTTCCGCGGGTCCGCGATGTTCGAGTATCCGCGGACCTCCCAGAACCCGGGTTCATCGTTGGTGACGAAGTTCAGACCGCGGAGCCACTTCGCGGACTTGTAGAAGTAGCGCTTGGGAACGAGCAGGCGGACCGGCCCTCCGTGCTCGGCGGAAAGAGGGGCACCCTCTGCGCTGTGGGCGAGGAGGACATCGTCGTCCAGCAACGGGTCCAGCGGGAGCGAGGTCGTGAACCCCTGCTCGCATTCCATCACCACGAACTTCGCCCGAGCCGTGGGGCGTACCCGTTCGGCCACCGCCCGGAACGGAACGCCGCTCCAGCGCATCCCCAGCTTCGACCAACTGGTAACACAGTGGATATCGCAGACCAGATCCTTCTGGGGCAGGCGCAACAGTTCGGCGAACCCGACCGTCTCGGGATGCTCCACTTCTCCGTGAACGCGGAGGGTCCAGTTCCCGGGTCCCAGATCGTGGGGGATACTGCCGGCATGCAGCACCGGCCAGCCCCGGGTGAGGATCTGCCCCGGCGGAAGGGGGGCTCTCGCCATCGGCCCGGAGTACCGGATGCTGCCGCATAACCCCTCGCGGAGGGAACCGCCGGCGGGTCGGGAGGTCCCTATCCGCGGACCTTGCGGATCCGGACCTGGTCGGCCTTCCAGTCGAAGGCGAGGCGGGTACGAGGCTGCCAATGCTTACGTCGGTCCCACATCGCTCCGACCAGGAGCGGGAGACCGATCGACGCGTCCACGTGCGCCATCGCACGCGTGGCGTGCCGGGAGATCTTGCCCCAGGACTGGGCCTCGTCCAGCGTGCTCCCCGAGAGCCCGCCCCAGTGCGGGGAGTCGGTCGTGATCTGCATCGCGTAGTAGTGCCCCTCGCCCTCCCGGCCGAACGCGTAGTTCGCCATGACGATCCCGTCGTTGATCCAGTTCTTGGGCGTGCCCCCGCCGATGTAGAAGACGGCGGTCCGCGGGGAAGCGTTCAGGATCTGGACGAGCTCGTAGTTGTCGCGGATCGCGTCCAGGATGAACCGATCCGCGCGCGTGCGGTTCGCCTGGTAGTACAGCGTGAGGCCGATCCCGATCGAGCTGTCGATCAGGGCCGGGGAGAACACGGGGACGCCCCGCCGGGCGGCGGTCGCAAGGACCGAGTCGGGGTCCTTGAACTTCGATCCGAGGAAGCCGAGATACTCCCGCGAAGAGGCGGGCCGACGGGGGAACTGCTCGGTGACCCGGCCGATCGCCCGGTCCGTCTCCTCGAACTTGATCTCGTCGACGTACGTGTCGTAGATCCGGTCGAGGTAGGCGTCCCTCAGCGCGACATCGTCCGCGTTCGGCGTCCCCATCCAATGGTGACCGCCGATCGTCTGGTAGATGTCCTGGTACATCACCGCCCCCGTGGTGGCGACCACGTCCACGAGACCCCAGTCGATCATGTCCCGCAACACCTTCCGCAGGCCGGCGGCGATCAGCGGCCCGGAGACACCGACGAGGATCGTTGGGCGCTTGGGGTCGGTGAGCGCGTTCTCCCAGACCTCCATGCACCGTCCCAGATTCCGGGCCTGGATCGAGGTCGTCTGGAACTGGGCGAGGAGATCCCCGAGGCCCCGGACTCGGGTCACATCGACCGGGGCGACCTTCTTCGTCAGCAATCCACGGCGACCGGCGGCAACGGATCGGGCCACGGGCGTGCCACAACCGCCCGGTTGATAAACGCTCCCGTGAAGATCGGGGCCCACGCTTCCCGTCCGTCTCAGCCGAGCCAAGAGAACGCCGACGGGTAGAGCCCGTAGACGATCGTCAGGGAGCCGACGATGACGAGCACGGCGACGACGATTTGCTTGAGTCGTTCGGGCTCCACGCGCGCGCCGAGCCGTCCTCCTACGAACGACGAGAAGGCCGCGACCGTGACGAGCGCCGCCGCTCCCGCGACGAAGACGAGGAGCACCCCGTACGTCGCGACGAAGACGGTCTGGAAGATCATCGTCGTGTCTCCCATCTCGAGGAGGAGGGTCGCGATGAACGCGACCGCGATCGCGGAGTGGCCCCGCGCGGCGGGCGCTTCGGGGTCCTCTTCGTGGAAGTAGAGCCAGACGGCGTAGCCGATCAGGAAGGCTCCTCCGCCGGCGCGCAGGAGCCCGAGCCGGCTCGGACCGAGCAGCGTCACGAACGCCGCCCCGATCGACACCGCGATGCCGGTCGAAACGATGAAGGCACCGGCGCCTCCCACCCACGTCAGGAACGGGGATTGCTTGGAGGCGATTGCCATCAACGAGAAGCTTGTCCGATCGCCGAGCTCGAGACCCCCGATCACCCCAAAGACGACGAGGGAACCGTAGAGAACGTCGACGTTCACGGAGCTGACCGCCGGATCAGGCTAGATGCTTGAGGAACTCGTCGACCTGCCGCTCGCAGTACGCGCAGGAGAGCACGACCGGACGGCGCCGGATGACACGGAACTGGCTTTCCACGGGTTCGGCCTGGTTCGAGATGCAGCTCGGGTTCGGGCACCGGACGATCCCGAAGATCCGCTCGGGGAGGTCGACGCTCCGCTTGTCCTTCACGTGGAAGTCCCGGATGATCGAGATCGTGGCCGTCGGGGCCAGGAGCGCGATCGCGTTGACCTTGCGGGGCGAGAGCTCCATGTTCTCGACCTTGACGATGTCCTTCCAGCCAAGTTTCCCGGATCGGACGTGGAGCGCGATGCTGACGGTGGAATCCTTGTCGATCTCCTTGATGCCGATGATCCGGAGGACCTCGAGAGCGAGCCCGTTGCCGATGTGGTCGATGACCGTTCCGTTCTTGATCGGCGTAATCTTCAGCTCGCGCATATTCGTAGCCTACCCGGCCTTCCCGGTGAGGATCCCGTTCAGGAGCGCCATGCGGACCGGGACGGCCAGGAACGCCTGGCGGAAGTACGCCGCGTGCGGGGTCCGGTCGACCTCGGGATCGATCTCGCCCACCCGCGGGAGCGGGTGCATCACGATGAGGCGGGGCTTGGCGTTCGCGAGCACCGCCGAGTTGATCCGGTAGGAGCCCGCGACCTTTCGATACTCGCCCTCATCCGGAAACCGCTCCTTCTGGATGCGGGTAACGTACAGCACGTCGGCATCGCGCACCGCTCGCTGCACGTCGGGTTCCTCCGATATCTTCGCCCCGAGCTGATCGAGATCGGCACGGGCCTCCTCGGGCATTCGGAGCGCCGGCGGGGAGGTGAGGACCATCTCCACGCCGAAGACCGCGAGCGCGTGCGCCAAGGAGTGGACCGTCCGCCCGTACTTCAGATCGCCCAGGAGAACGACCTTCAGGCCCGGGAGGGTCCCGAACGCCTCCTGCATCGTGGCGAGATCCAGGAGCGCTTGCGTCGGGTGCTGGCCCGCACCATCGCCCGCGTTGATCACCGGCTTGTCGGAGGCGTCGGCGGCCAAGCGGGCGGCCCCCTCGTTCGGGTGGCGGATGACGATCGCGTCGGAGTAGGAGCTCAACATCCGGATCGTGTCGTACAGGCTCTCGCCCTTCTTCATGGACGTGACCCCGGAGTCCGCGATGGTGAGGCACCGGCCCCCGAGGCGCTGGACCGCGGCTTCGAAGGAAAGCCGGGTCCGCGTCGACGGCTCGAAGAACGCCGTCGCCACGACCTTCCCGTCCAGCGCGTGGCTGGTCTTCTTCCCTTCCGCGATCGGGATCATCTTCCGCGACGCGGCCAGGAGGGCGATGATTTCGCGCTGCGAAAGATCGCGGATGGAAATCAGGTCGCGGCCCTTCAGCGCCATCCCATCCTCAAAGCATTAGAAACTCCTTAAACGTTGCCGCGACTCGCTTTTCGCTAGGTAGGTCGGACAACGTGGGGATCGGTCCGCCCCGCAACGTGGGCCTGTTCGGCCTCGTCACCTTCGCGTGGGGGATGAACTACATCTTCGTGCCGATCGGGCTCGAGTACGTCAGCCCCCTCTGGCTCGCCACACTCCGGGCCGGGATCGCGATCCTCTTCGTCGCCCCCTACGTTTACCTACGGCATCGCCGAAGCGTGCTCACGAACCCGGATCGGCGGGACGCGTTGCTCCTGGGCATTCCCAACACGGCCCTGTTCCTCGGCCTCTGGTTCGTCGCGGCACCCCAGGTGGCCGCCGGAGAGGCGGCGATCGTCATCTACACGTTCCCGCTGTGGGTCGCCCTGCTCTCGCCGTGGATGCTCGGCCACCCCCTCACCCGTCGGCATTGGATCGCGGTCACGATCGGGTTCCTCGGGATCGTGGTCATCAGCCAGCCTTGGACGCTCGGCGCCGGGTCGGTCGCTCCCGTAGCGCTTCTGGAGCTGCTCGGTTCCGCGATCAGCTGGGCGATCGGTACGGTCCTGTATCAACGACGCTTCCGTGGACCCCAGTTGGTCCAAGAGGCGAACGCCTACCAGCTGGGCGGGGGCGCGTTGGTGCTCCTGGTCGCAACGGTGATGGTGGAACCCGGCACCCTCCCACCCGCCGTACCGCAGCTCTGGCTCGCGGTCCTGTGGATCGCGGTCTTCGGCACCGCATTCTCCTACGTCGTCTGGTACTACCTGTTGGACCAAGTCCCCGCGGCCACTCTCTCCGCGTACAGCTTCGTAACCCCGTTGATCGCGCTGGTCGCCGCTGCGGTCATCCTCGGCGAACGGCTGACGATCCCCGAGTTGGGAGGGGTTGCTCTCGTGTTGGTCAGCATCTACGGGATCGGGTCGGCACGGGGGAGGTCGCGGGGAGGCGGGCCGGCCTCGGCCGATGTGGAGCCTGGGGCCGGCCCGATCATCGCGGGGGCCCCGGCGGGGCTCGTGGAGAGTACGCCGGCGACGGGTTGGGGAAGCCGCGGGACCACTCCCCGAATCGCCATCGACCCGGGAGTCCCGGGTACCGGTACATCAGGTGCGAGTGGTCCGGTGGTCTAACCAAGGATCGCTGGTGGCTACCGTGCACGGGCCGGGCGCTGCGGCGGACGGGTCCCAACCGAAGCCATATCCGATAGACCAACGGTCCGTTTCGGTGGGATGGCGGACCGCAGGGACGAGAACGCTCCCCGTGCGCCCCCCGAGGCCTCTCCCGTTCCGAGCTGGATCGGTCGCATCCGCGATTCGTGGCGTTCCGACCCCAAAGGGATGTCCATCGACCTTCTTCGCGTGGGGATGGGGATCGTCTGGGTCCTGAATATGATCTTCATTCTGGATCCGGCCAATCAGTTCTTCTCCACCTTCCACGACACGGCGCTCTCCTTTGCTCCTACGAGTCTCGGCGGGCCCGGCGTCGCGAACTTCGTCGCGGCCCATTCGATCTTCTTTGCGTGGATAACCGCGATCCTCACGGCGTACCTAGCGGTCGCGTTCGTCCTTGGTGTCACGACGCGTTTGGCATGCATCGTGGGCGCGGCAGCGTCCATCATCTTCCTGGGAACCCAGTTCCTAAGCACGT
>JBEKEW010000082.1:0-6080 GCA_050013635.1 Thermoplasmata archaeon
CGGATCATGTGCTTCGTACGGTAGACCGCGATCGCGTCGTACGCCGCGAGCGCGACGAGGAGAATGAATACCGGCAGGATCGCGAAGGAGATGCCGAGGATCGCGATGATACCCCCCGCGGCGAGGAACCCGGCGAGATCCACGATGTACCACTGCGGGTCCATCAGCAGGGCGAGGTAGAGTCCCGTCGCCAGGGCCGCCGCGAGGACGATCGCGGGATAGAGCGCGAGCCCCGCGCTCGCGGGCGGGAGAAGCCACGCGGTGGGTACGATGACCAGGAACGTCTCGAGCAGGGTGAAGTACAGCGCGCCGGCGATTGCGAGCAGGAGCAGGTGGCGGAGCCCGACCAAGAAGCCCTGGCGCCGCGCGAGGAGGAGGATAACGATCGGTGCGATGATCACGCCGGCGATCAGGAACAGCGGGAAGATCGGGCTGGTCGGGTTGGAGTTCGAGCTCAACCCCGCCGTTCGGAACGGCTCGGCGAGGGCGAGCGCGACGAGCTGGGCTCCGATGTAGAGCCCGAAGAGCCCGATCCACCGGACGCTGCGCATCGTCCGTTCAGGGTTGCACGATCGCGTAGGCGTTGTTGCCGAGCACCTTGGTGATCTTGGCGTTGATGCTGACGCCGCGCTGGTTCGCTCCCGTGACGAAGATCACGAACCCTTCCTTCTTCGCGACCCCGTCGCCCCGGCGTCCCACGTCCTCGATCGTCAGGCGGTACACCTCGCCGACGACCACGGGAGCCTTCGGCTTCTCGGGAGTGACGACCCGGCGCATCGTGACCGGGCGTTGCGCGCCGCAGGCCTCGCAGACCAGGACCGTCAGGCGACCTTCTTTCGTCAGATGGGTATCCGGCCGTTTGCATTCCGAGCAGATCACGTACTTCTCGGTGTATTCGCGCATCCGCTGGGCGATCGACTCCTTGGCGATGCGGGACTTGAGAACGCCGCGGGGCAGGTCGAGGATCCCCGGACACCCGAGCTCCTTGGCGAGGTAACCGATGACCTGCTCCGGTTCCCGGCGCAGGACGGTCGTGATGTCCTGGAAGTTACGGATGACCGTCGTCTTGCCATCGGTCGCGACGACCGCCTCGGGGACCTGGAACCGCTCTCCCCCGGTGCGCACCTCGGGCAACTGGGAGCGGGCGCGTTCGAGCAGCGCTTGGTAGGCGTCCATTGAGAAGCAGCCGAACCAGGCCTCCCGCAAAAGGTTGCCGGGGCGCGGGTGGGGCGGTCGGTGCCCGCGGGGAGCCCCGATCGACCTCCGCCGCCTACGCGCCGAGCGCACCGGGGTCGAGACGTCCCCGCGCGATCACCCGCGCGGTTCCCTCGAGGAGAACGCGTCCCGTGGGGAGGAGTTCGACCGACATCTCACCGCCGCGCGGGGAGACCTGCTGGGCCCGCATCCGGTGCGTGCCGAGCTTGGCACCCCAGAACGGCGCGAGCAGGGTGTGCGACGAGCCGGTGACCGGATCTTCGTCGACCCCGGACCAAGGCGCGAAGAAGCGGGAGACGAAGTCGTACGGAGGCGACCCGGGGGCGGTGACGATCACGGCACGGACCTCGGTGCGGGGAACCGAGGCCAGGAGTGCGGGATAGTTCGGCCGCAGCTCACGTACCTCCTCGACGGACCCCAGCTCGATCAACAGCTTTCCGGACACCGGCCCTTGCCAGACGCTGATGGGCGCTCCAATTCCCAGCGCCCGGATCAACGCGTCCGGCGCTCGCGAGGCGATGGCGTCCTCGCGGGGAAGATCCAACGCGATCCCGCCGGGGCCCCGCCGGGCGTAGAGGGGCCCGCTCTGGGTCTCGAAGCGTAGGGTCGTGGCCGGCACCCGGAGCTCGTCAAAGAGGATCCACGCAGAAGCGAGCGTCGCGTGTCCGCACAGGTCGATCTCGAGGGTCGGGGTGAACCATCGCAGGGTGTAGGTCGCGCTCCCATCTCGGGCGGGGGCGCGGAGGATCGGGTAGGCGGTCTCGGAGAGGTTCATCTCGCGAGCGATCGCTTGGAGGAGCCGGTCGGGTGGAGGCCGATTGAACAGGCAGACCGCGGCCGGATTGCCGGCGAACGGCCGGTCCGTGAACGCATCCACCCAGTAGACCGGGACGCCGTTCGACATGAAGCCCCCGCTCGACCGCGGGCCGGGATATAATCGGGTCCCTGCCGTCCGCGGTCCGGTTCGGTCCCCCTCAGTCGGCCGGGAAGGCGTCCAGAACACGGAGGACGTGGGTCAGGTCGTGGTCGGCGAGCACGTTCGTCGCGGAGGCGCGCACCGCCCGGTCCTCGGGCTTGAACGCGATGCCGACCCGGCTGCGTCGGAACAGAGCGACATCGATCTCGGAGTTACCCACGCTCGCCGTCTCCTCGGGGCGAATGCCGAGCTGCTCCTGGATCCGGGCGAGCACCTCATCCTTCTTCTTGATCGGAACCCGCAGGATCCCTTCCTCGATCAAGCGGCCGGCGGCGTCCGTACGGATCCCGTTCGCGAGCACGTAGTCCATTCGGAGCTCCTTTCCGATGCGCCGGGCCAGGAGATCGATCCCGCCGCTCACGATCGCGGTCAGGATCCCCCGCTCGCGCAGCCCGCGCATCAGGTCGTGCGCGCCGGGCATGAGAGGCACCTGCGCGAGGATCTCCTCGAGGTCCTCGACCGAGATCCCCGGCCGTACGGTCTTCCACAGATGGACATCGGAGCGAATGAACTCGAGATCATCGATCGAGCCCTCCATGAACCGGCGGAGCCCGTCCGCGTTGGAGAGTCCGAGGTGCTCGTGTACAAACGCCCACGAGCTGCTCACGTCGACGAGGGTGCCGTCCATGTCGAAGGCGACCAGCTTAAGCACGGTCCCCCCGCGCGATCGCGTCGGCCTCCTCGAGGATGCGGCTCGGAGGGCGGACGGACCACGCGGCGAGGTTCGCGTCGACCTGCTCCGGCCGGCTCGCCCCGAAGAGGGGCGCGGCGCCGCGCGCGCCCAGCCAGTGGAGAGCGATCGAGGCGAGCGGAACGCCGGCGTCGTTCGCCAGCGCCTGGAGGGCCCGGGCACGCTCCTGGACCACCGCGAACCGGTCGGGCTCGAAGATCCGTCGTGTGAACCGACGCACGTCGGCCGGAACCCGTTTCCCCGTGAGGTAGCGGCCGTTGAGGAGTCCGCGACACAGCGGCGTATACGCTTCGATGAGCATGCCGTGATCCCGGCTGTACTCGCGGATCGGGTCCCCGTCCTCGCGATCGAAGAGGTTGTACCGCACCTGGTTCACGACGATCCGCGCCTCGACGAGCGCGGCCTGTGCCGCCTCGAGCTCCTCGACGGAGAAGTTGGAGACCCCGATCGCGCCGATCCGCCCCTCCTTCCACAGCGCCTCGAGGGCCGGCATCGTCTCCGTGAGGGGAACGTGGGGATCCGGGGCGTGCACGAGGTACAGATCGACGGAGGAGCGGCCGAGCCGCTCCAAGCTGCCGATCAGGGAGGCGCGGAGCTGACCCGGCCTCAGATGCTCCCAGGAGACCTTCGTGACCAGGAACGATGCCTTCGCGATCGCCTCGTTGCGATTCAGGGCTTCCCCGAGGACGCGCTCGGATCGGCCGTTCCCGTAGACCTCGGCCGTGTCGAACCAGCGCATCCCGGCCTCGACCGCATGCTCGAGGCTCGCGAGGGTGTGCGCCTCGTCGGCGGGCTTCCATCGGCCCAATCCCCACAGACCGAGCCCGAGCGCGGGATGTGCCTTCTTGGAACCGGGGAGAGGGATCGAACCGATCGGGGGTGGTGCGGAGCCGGATTTGGGGCGACGGACCTTCGAGGACCGAGGAGGGCTCATGGTAGCACGGGCTCCGAAGAGTCTCCCCCCTTCAAGTTCGCATCGATGCGGCCGATCCGCTCGGAAAGCTCCCGGGCCTTCTCTTCCGCCTCCCGGATGACGGCCGGAGGGGCTCGTTGCCGGAAGCCGGCGTCGGCGAGCCGCTCCCGTGTCTTCTCGAGAAGGGTCGCCAGCTTCTCGCGTTCCCGCCGGAGCGTCTCGGTATCCTCCACGGACGCGGCGGGGCGGAGGATGAAGTACTCTCCCGCAGCCGAGACCCGGCTCGCCGCGCCCTCCGGCGTCGGTTCCGCACCGCTCAGCAGGTGGAGCGGATGCACGCGAGCGAGCTTCTCGATCGTGCTGCGCTCGGCCGCGAGCAAGGCAGCGGTCTCCCCGGTCTGAGGTCGGATCCATGCCGCAGGTATCGTCCCGATCGCGACGTGCTCCTCGGCGCGCAGGTTGCGCAAGAGCCGGATCGAGTCGAGCAGGATTCCCATGCGCGCCTCCGCCACTTCATCCCGGGGGGCCTCCTCCGGGGAGGGCCACGGGGTGACGGTCAAGGACTCGCCCTCGTGCGGGAGCGCGTGCCAGAGCTCCTCCGTCATGTGAGGGACGAACGGGTGCAGCAGCCGTAGCGTTCGCTCGATCACGAACAGCAGGGTCGCCTGGGCGGCCCGTTGGCTCACCGCGTCGCGCCTCCCTGCCAGGCGGTCCTTGACGAGCTCGACGTACCGGTCGGCGAGGTCGTGCCAGAGGAACTGGTAGAGCGACGTCGCCGCCTGGGTGATCTCGAACCGGTCCAGCGCGGCGTCGACGGCGGTGGCCATCGTCCGGTACCGGGAGAGGATCCATCGATCCTCGAGCGCAGAATCGGGGTAGATCGGAGGCGGTCCGGCGGGGGCCTCGGTTCCCGGCGGCACGTGCGAGAGTGCGAAGCGGGTGAGGTTCCAGACCTTCGTCAGGAAGTTGCGGGCGCCGTCGAGCGGGGCCGGCCCGAACGGCCCGTCCTCGTCCGTCGGGTTCGGGAAGACGAGCGCGAAGCGGGTGGCGTCCGCCCCGCGCTCGACGATCACCGTGAGGGGATCCGGAGAGTTCCCGAGGTGCTTCGACATCCTCCGACCGCGGTCGTCCCGCAACATTCCGGTGAGGTAGACGTCGGAGAACGGCGCTTGGCCGGTGAAGTAGAGACCGGCCATCATCATCCGGGCGACCCAGAAGAACATGATGTCGCGGCCCGTCACGAGAACGTGCGTGGGGTAGTAGTGGGCCAGATCCGCCGTCGCCTCCGGCCACCCCAGCGACAGGAACGGCCACAGCCAAGAGGTGAACCAGGTATCGAGGACATCGGGATCGGCGGTCAGCTCCCGGCCCCCGCACTTCGGGCAGGATGCGGGAGGATCCACGTACACGATCACCTCCTGACAGGACGCACAGGTCGACACCGGGATCGGGTGCCCCCAAACGACCTGTCGGGAGATGCACCAATCCTGGATCGTCTCCATCCAGCGGAAGAACGTCAGCGTCCACCGATCGGGATGGATGCGGACCACGCCGTCGCGCACCGCGGCCACGGCCGGGTCGGCGAGCGGGCGCATCTTCACGAACCATTGCGTCGATAGGCGCGGTTCGATCACGGCGTCCGATCGCTCGGAGCGCGCGACGCTGTGGCGATACCGCTCCGTCCGCAATAGGAGGCCGCGGTCTTGAAGGAGCTTCACGGTCGCCTCGCGGCCCCGTTCGCAATCCATTCCACGGAGCTCCGGAGGTACGAGATCCCCTTCCAGCCGCCCCGAGACGTCCAGGATGCTTGCGGGCATGGTCAGCTCCGGGTGACGGCGGTAGACCTCGTAGTCGACCAGGTCGTGACGGGGGGTGACCTTCAGGGCGCCCGCGCCGAACGTCGGATCGATCGCCCCATCGGTGATGACCGGGACCTTGCGTCCGACGATCGGAAGAGCGACCTCGCGACCGACGTCGGAGGTGTGGCGTTCGTCGTCCGGGTGTACCGCGACGGCCACGTCGCCAAAGAGCGTCTCCGGCCGGACGGTGGCGACCTCGAGACCCCCCGAGCTTCCGTCGGCCCACGGGTAGCGGATGTAGTACAACCAGGCATCCTCCTCGGCGTGGACGACCTCGAGATCGGAGACCGCGGTACGCAGCCGAGAGTCCCAGTTCACCATCCGCTCCCCTCGGTAGATGAGGCCGGCCCGGTAGAGCCGCCCGAAGACCTCCCGCGTCGCGCGGGCGGCCGGTGGGTCCATCGTGTAGCAGAATCGGCTCCAGTC
>JBEKEW010000083.1:0-6073 GCA_050013635.1 Thermoplasmata archaeon
CGACGACGCCCGTCGAGATCATGCACCTGCAAGAAGGGCTGTCGATCTTCGATTAAGGGGACCCGCGGGCGCGGGGCGGGGACGGCTTACGTTCCGCGCTTGCGCTTGATGTAGCGGACCGTGTAGCCCGCGATCCGGTTCGCGAGCTTCTTGTACGTGGCGTGGTACTCGCCCCCTTCGACGGGGACGCCGAGGTCGGTGAGCTCGAGGACCTTGCGCTTGTTGTTCGCGAAGTCCCCGTTGAAATCGTTGGGGTAATGGCGGATGAGATCGATGGCGACGCGTTTGATGTACGTCTGGCGGATGTTGCCCATGCGGGCGGCTCCGACCCAGGTGCGGGTTATAACCGTTGGCCCGCGGCCCAGCCGCCCACTCGGCCGCCTCTTTCGAGGTCCAGAGAGGCGGCCCCGGCCCCGCCCACAACGCTAAGCGCCCGCTCGAGGTCCACGCGGGGATGGAGCTCGGCGCCGACCACCGCCACTGCAAGGTCTGCGGCAGGACCTGCGCCCCCGGCGATGAGACCTGCAGTGCACCGTGCCAGGAGAAGCGCGAGGCGACGATCCGCACGCGGCGGTTCTACACGAACGTGATGTACATCGTCATCGCCTTCCTCGCAATCATCTTGGCGATCAGCTTCTTTTGACGGTGAGGCCCAATGGCTCGCTACCCGGTCGCGGTGCTGGGAGGTACGTTCGACCGCTTGCACATCGGTCACGAAGCGCTCCTGAACAGCGCGTTCCGTGTCGGCCGGGACGTGGGGATCGGCCTGACCACCGCCGCGTTCCTCCGCGGTCGGGCGAAGCCGCTGGGGGGGCGCATCGCTCCCTACGCCCGACGTCACCGTACGCTGGCAGTTTGGCTGCGCCGGCACCACCCGGACCGGACCTGGTGGATCGCTCCGTTGAAGGATCCGCTCGGCCGATCGGTCGAGCCCGGGGTCGACGCGATCGTCGTCTCCGTCGATACGAGGGGCGGGGGTCGCGCCGTGAACCGGGAGCGCCGTCGTCGGGGGTTGCCTCCGGTCGCCATCGTCCTCGTCCCGCTCGTGCTCGCGGACGACTTCCGCCCCGTGAGCTCGCGCCGGATCCGGGCGGGGATCATCGACTGTGAAGGCCGCCGGCTCTCCCGCATTGCGATCCGGGCTCACGCGCCTACCGGAAGTCGGGACGCGGTGCGAGCGGCCCTGAACGAGGTATACCGGAGGCCCGCGATCCGCTGGTCGGGTCTTGACCGATCGCTCCCAGCCTCGGAGCAGCGGGTCGAGAGGAGGAGCCCGTCGGAGATCGACATCGAGGTCGTCCCTCCTTCGCCCACGGCGCCCGCCTGGAAGATCTCGGTCCAGGCGGGGAGGATCCGCCTTCCGGCGATCCGCGTCCCGGCCGCTGCGCCGGGCGAGCTGCGCGAGGCGATCGCGCGCCGACTGCGCCCCCGTGCCACCCGGGTGGGCCGCTCCACCCACCCGCCCGGCGTTCGTGTGGCGTACAAGCATTAAGACGGCCGGAGGCCATTGCGGAGCGCGTATGGAGACGTACCTGCGGGTGACCTTCGACAGCGAAGGGGGGAAGCCGTCGGACGTGGCGGGAGAGCTCCGAGCGATCGGGTTCGAGCCCACCCAAGGGAACTACGACTTCGTCTACGACTGGCAGGGCGGTGCACGTTTCGAGCAGTTGCTGGACCTCACGGACGAGCTGACCCGCTGCCTGCGGGGCTACCGGGTCCGGTTCGAGATCGAGACGGTCTGAACCGGCCACGGGCCTTGTCGGCCCCGGCTAACCGTTTATAGAGAGCCCCGTTTCGACCGAGGGTCGTGCAGCGATATCCCGTCCGGACGAGCCATCGTTCGCAGTTGTCCGCCGAGACGCTCCAGCAGAAGCTCGCCGCCGAGTTCGAGTCCGCACGGATCGAGGCCGGCGTCGCCACGGCGCAGTACGGGGCGCTCGAACGGATCTCGGCCCATGCGGAGGGTCGGGAGCTGGAGATCGACGTGACGATGAACCCGAAGGTCCCTGAGGAGGTGGCCCGCGAGACGATCGCGCGCTACAATCGGTTCCTCGAGGCGGCGACCGGGTACTCCTCGAAAGAGCGCGCCAAGCGCCTGCGCGCGTCCGCCACCGCGTCGGAGTAGGGGAGGGGAGTCGGGGAGCGATGGGCGGCCCGGCGCCGGGGCCTCTCCCGTCATCGGGCCCGCGGAGCGAGCTCGACCGACTGCGGAGCGCCGTTGCGCTCTACTTCCCGATCTACGAGACGCAGATCACCCCCCAGTCGCTCGTCCTTTCCGTCCACGTCGACCCCGCGACCCTCGAGGAGAAGTTCGATCGCCTCCGCCAGGACCTTTGGCCCCTTCTCTACATCCCCGTCCTCCACTACCGGACCGGGGAGTACGCGATCGAGGTGATCCGGCGGCCGGTTCCCCGCTACAAAGGCGTCTGGATCAACCTCGTACTGCTCGCGGCTACGGTCGCGTCGACCGACTTCGCAGGCGCCCTCGTGTGGCTCTCCTACGAGGGTCAGTCGACGATCACGGCCGACGCCTTCCTGTGGGGCGGACTGACGTTCGCGCTTCCCCTGATGCTGATCCTGGGCGTGCACGAGCTCGCGCACTACGCGGTCTCCCGGCGCTACCGGCTGGAGGCGTCCCTCCCCTTCTTCATGCCGGCGCCGCCTCCGCTCCTGTTCGGGACGCTCGGTGCGTTCATCAGCATCCGACAGCCGTTCACCGATCGCAAGGCGCTCTTCGACATCGGGGCCGCAGGGCCGATCGCCGGCTTCCTGGTCGCGATCCCCGTGACCGTGCTCGGGATGTACCTCTCGATCCATTCCGTGGCGCCCGCGCTCACCTCGTGCGGACCGAGCTTCCTGGGCACCAACTACGGCAACCTCGTGATCGGCACTCCTCCGCTCTGGGCCGTGCTCTCGCTGTTCTTCCCCGTCATCAACAATCTCCATCCTCTCGCCTTCGCCGGGTGGGTCGGGATCCTCGTCACCTCGATCAACCTGCTTCCAGCGGGCCAGCTGGACGGAGGCCATGTCTGGCGGGCGCTCCTCGGCGACCGAGCCCGCTATCTCAGCATCGCGGCGGTGGTGCTCTTGTTCGGGATCGGAGTGTTCCTGTACTTCGGCTGGTTGCTGTTCGCCGTCCTCATCGTCATGCTCGGGATCCGCCACCCCCCGCCGCTCAACGACGTCTCGCCGGTCGGGACGGGGCGCACCCTGGTCGGCGTCGGGGTCGCGGCGATCCTCGTCGCTGGGTTCGTGCTCGTGCCGGTCTCCGCACCGCTCGGGGCGATCGGGTTCTCGAACGCCACGATCGAGTACAACCACCCGCTGCCCCCCGGCACCCTGGTCGCGGCCAATCTATCGGTCGACGTCCAGAACGCCGATCCGGTCCCGCACGGATTCTTCTTCTCCGCGACCGTCCAGAACGTTTCGGTGCTCAGCACCAATTCCAGCTGGCAGTACTTATCCGGGACCACGTTCGCAGCGTACGCGGACAATTCCACCTGGACGTTCTACCTGCCCAACGGCAACGTCACGGTTCTCCACGGTGCCTCCGTGAGCACCCCCTCGGCGCAGTACGTCACCATCGAGGCCTCCGACTCGGCGCCGCTCGCCGTCTTCTATACGAACCCGCGTGCCGCCCATTCGATCGTGGTCGAGCTCGACGCGATGGAGGTCTGTCCGCCTTCGGGAGGCGGCTCGGCGAGCACGACGTTCACGATCACTCCACCGTAGCGCCCGCGCGCTCGTAGACCCGAAACTCCCGCGTCAAGCTGCGATGGACCCGCATCGGTATCGAGAGCACGCAACGCCACGGCGCGGGGAGCGGATCGGGCCCTCCGGGCAGGATCACGACCACCCGTCCTCCCTCCCGGACGCGAGCGGCCCAGACCGGCAGCACCCGCGCCACGAGGCCGGCAGCGCCTTCCTCGCCCGTCGCCGAGGCCCGGCCGTACGGAGGATCGGTCAGCACCGCGTCGAAGCACCCTCCGCTCGGGCCGCACCGGGTCGTCGCCGCGTCTCCGACCGTCAGCTCCTCCGCGTGGACCCCCAGATGCGCCAGGTTCTGCAGGGCGCCGCGGATCATCGTCGGATCGATGTCCACGCCGTAGAGGCGCGCTCCGAGCAGACCCGCTTCGGCGAGCAACGCCCCGGTGCCGACGAACGGATCGACGACGCGATCTCCGGGCCGGACGCGAGCGAGATTGGCGGCGGCCCGGGCGAGCCGGGGGTCGAGACCGATCGGCCGCTGGAACGGCAGGCGCGAGATCCGACGTTCCCCGTACCGACCCCGTTCCACGCCCGCGACCTCCTCGAGGTAGACATCGGCGCCGTCGGGGTTGCGGGCGATCCAGATGCGTCGGTCGGGGTGGGAGAGCGAGATCCGCCCTCCTCCCCTCCGGAACGCCTCGGCGCCCTGGGCGATCGCAGGGTCGGAGGCCCCCGAGGAGGCATGGCCGAGGCGCCGGAAGGCGGCACTCTGGCCCCGGCTCGCCCGCGCTTCCAACGCCGTCCACGCCTCGGGTCCGTCCTCCCCGATCGGCCGCAGGACGCGTCGCGCGAGCGCGAGGCGCTCGGCGAGGGTACCCGGCTCGACCGAAGTAGGCAGATCGACCGCGACCAACCCCGGGGCGAGGGGCGAGGCGGACGGGTCCGCGCTCCCGCCGAGTGCTTCGGCCGCCGCGAACAACTCCGCGCGCGCGAGCTCCTCGCTCAGACCCGAGAGCTCGATCCAGAACCGCACGCCTACGCCTCCGGAGCTGGGGCGACCCGTGCGATCCGTTCCCGGACGTGGTGGGTGTGGGAACCTTCCCAATAGATGTGCCCGCACTCCTCGCAGCGGTGGAGGGCGAGACCGCGTTCGACCCATTCTCGAGGGAGCCCTTGGGGCAACGACACGGTCGTCGGGGGCCGCCACGGCGCCAGCGGGCCGTTGCAGAGGGTGCATCGCTCGTTCCGAACGTCCCAGCGGAGCCCCGGATAGGCGCGCCGAAGCTCGGCCAGCTGGCCGTCGATATCGAGAGCCGACAGGCCGACCGCGCCCCGCGTGTGGGCGGCGAGCGCCCGGTCGCGCGTCAGGAGGACGCGCCCCTCGCGCTCGGCCCGCGCACGGACCTCCGCGTCGGGAACGCCGCGAGCGTACTCCGTGTCGAACCCCATGAACCGCAGGTACCGTGCGAGGCGACCGAGCATCTCGTCGGCCAGCCACCTTGGCTCCATGACCGCCGGACGGACCTCGCGGGGAAATCGGTTGCGCGCAGGGGGTCATATATGTGGGGGGCGTCGGTGGGCCCGGACTACGATGCGACTGTTTGGGACGAACGGGATCCGAGAGGTCGTCGGCCCCACGCTTACCCCGGAGTTCACGACCCGGCTCACGAACGCGATCGCCCGCATCGTTCCCGTGGGCAAGCCGATCGTGGTCGGCTGGGACGGACGGACCTCGAGCCGGGCGCTCTCCTCGATCGTCTCCTCGACCCTCGCCCTCGCCGGCCACCATGTCGTGGAGGTGGGCCTCTTGCCGACGCCCGCGATCCAATACATGGTCGTGCGGCTCGGGGCGCAACTGGGCGTGATCGTCACGGCGTCGCACAACCCCCCGGAATTCAACGGCTTCAAGTGCATCCACGGTGACGGGCTCGAGATCCCGCGCACGATGGAGGAGGAGATCGAGCGCCAGTTCTCGGACGCCCCGAGCACCGCCGTTCGGTACGACGCCGTCGGAGAGGTCGGGTCCCACAGCGGAGGAGCGCGGGAGTACGTGCACGCTATCCTCGCCCGGGTCGACGGGGCGCGGATCGCGGCCCGAAAGTACACCGTCGTCCTGGACGCCGGTAACGGCACGAGCGCCGTGACCAGCCCGGATCTGTTGCGTCGGCTCGGGTGCCGTGTCGTCACGTTGAACGGCCATGTGGACGGGACGTTTCCGGGTCGGCCGTCCGAGCCGACCGAGGCGAACGTCGCCGACCTGCGTCGCGCCGTCCCGAGCGTGGGTGCCGACATCGGCATCGCGCACGATGGGGACGCCGACCGGGCCGTGTTCGTCGACCGTACGGGCCGCTACGTACCGGGCGAG
>JBEKEW010000084.1:0-6001 GCA_050013635.1 Thermoplasmata archaeon
CGAGAAGACGGTCCCGGATCACGGTCCGCTCGGTCGCCACGTCGTGGACGACGCTCGCACTCGTCACCCCGAAGACACGACGCAGTATCCGAAGCGCGCGCAGCGGATCGTCGACCTCCGCGTACAGATGCCCTCGATCGGAGCGCAGCCGGCCGGTGATCCCCTGCGCAACGAACTGGTCGAGAATGTTGCGCCGCAACTGGCGCTCGAACTCCCGCCGCACCGGCGGGGATTTCAAGGCCAGCTCCCCGTACCGTACGAGCACCAGCCCCGCCATGGAGAACCGTTAAGGCGAGCCTCCCGCTAAAGCGTTCTCCCCGCGGTACGGAGCGATGGCGTCGCCGAGCAGTGAACGGTCGCCCGACCCCTGGACGCTGCTCCTCGACCGGATCGTCCCTTGGTTGGACGAAGGATGTCGGCAGCTCGGGGCTCCGTCCACGCCCGAGACGCTGCGTGCGACGCTGGATCTGGACGGCGGGCCCGAGGGCGACATCGCGCTCCCGACCCATCGGCTCGCGAAGGCGGCCGGCCAGGCCCCGGAACGCTTTGCGACCTCCCTCGTCCAGCGGCTGGCCCTCCTCCCCGGGGTGACCGCGATCACGTCCAAGGGAGCGTTCATCAACGTTCGGGTTGATCCCGCGCTCCTCGCCGCCGAGACGCTGACCCGGGTGTTCGCGCGTGGGGACCGGTATGGTCACGCCGATCCGATCCCGAACGCCGTATGCGTCGAGCATACGAGCGCGAACCCGACCGGGCCGTTGCACATCGGCCGGGTGCGCAACGGCATCGTCGGCGATACCCTCGCGCGCGTGCTCCGCGCATCGGGCGCTCCGGTGACGACCCAGTACTATGTCGACGATCTGGGACGCCAGGCGGCGATGATCACCTGGATATGGTCGAAGCCCCCCTCCGCGTGGCCGGTCGAGATCGCCGTCGGTTCGGCCGCCTCCCCCCCCGAAGGGGAGCGCGAGGATGCACGCCTGGGTCGGCCGTACCCGTTCGTGAGCGCCTACCTCAAGGAGCATCCCGAGGCGCAGGCGGAGGTCGCCGATCTCGTCCAGCAGATCGAATCCGGGAATCCCCCTCCCCTGCACCACGAACTGATCGAGAAGATCCTCGCGGGGATGCTCGCCGCGCTCGAGCGGATCGGGATCCAATTCGATGAGTTTGTCTGGGAGTCCTCCTTCCTGCGCGACCGGTCCGTCGAGCGCGTCGTCGAGCGTCTCGACCACGCTCCGCACGCTCTCCGAGAAGCGAACGGAGCGGGCGCCATCGACGTTGCGGGGTATGGGCTGCCGAAGGACTCCGCGACGGTCGTCTACACCCGCGCCAACGGAACGAGCCTGTACGTCACCCGCGACATCGCCTACCACCTCTCGAAGTTCTCCCGCTTCGAACGCGTGATCGATGTCCTCGGCCAGGACCACCGGCTCCACGCGAAGACGCTCGAGGCGCTCCTCGCCGAGATCGGCGAGTCGCGGAGACCGAACTTCGTGATCTATCAGGACCTGACCGTTCCCGGAGGCGGACGGATGTCGACCCGGGGGGGGACCGCCGTGTGGCTGCACGAGCTGATCGAGGAAGCCGTCCAGCGGGCCCGCGTCGAGGTTGTCGCGCGCCGACCTGACCTGGAAGAGGCCGAACTGGACCGGATCGCCGAGGCCGTCGGCACGGGAGCCGTCCGCTACCACGTTATCCGGGTCGCGCCGGAGAAGCCCGTGATCTTCCAGTGGGAGGACGCCCTCTCCTTCGAAGGCCGCTCCGGCCCGTTCGTTCAGTATGCGTTCGCACGGGCCACGAGCATCCTGGCACGGTCCGAGGAGGAGGCGCCGGGGGCGGCCTACTCGGTCGAGCGGCTCTCCGGGATCGAGGAACAGGCGTTGATCCGGATCCTGGCCCGGTTCCCGCGCGTCGTTCGCGACGTCGCTCGCACCGGCCACGTGCATGCGATCGCAGGGTACGCCTACGAGCTCGCCGATCAGTTCAACCGATTCTACCACGCCGTTCCCGTGCTCTCGTCGGGGGAGGACCGTGCGAGCCGGCTCGCCTTGGTCGCCGCCACGCGCCAAACGCTCGGCAACGCACTCGGGCTCCTCGGAATCGTTCGGCTCGACTCGATGTGACGGGGCCGCCGGTCGGACGAAGGGTCTATAGTCCGGCGTCCAGGTCCGACCATGGGGCTACGAGGCCCCGACCGAATCGATGGGGCTCTGGGCGGATTTCAAGAAATTCGCGGGGAACCGCAGTTTCGTCGACATGGCCGTCGGGATCGTCATCGGTATCGCCGTCACCACGGTCGTTACCGGCATCGTCGGGAGCGTCGTCACCCCGGCGATCGGCATTGCGTTCCACAAGAACCTGGACGACGTCGGGAACGTTACGATCGCGGGAAGCACGTTCACGTTCGGGGTGCTGCTATCCGCGCTGATCAACTTCGTCGTGGTGCTCGCGGTCGTCTTCATGATCCTCGTCTACCCCATGATCCGGATGGAACGTCGACGAGCCGCCCGGCAGCCCCCGGCCGCACCCACGACCCGCGAATGTCCGGAATGCTGCTCGCCGATACGCCGGAAGGCGAAGCGCTGCGCCTTCTGTGGATCTGCGGTCGTGCCTCTGGACTAACTCGGAACCCCGGGATCCCGGACCCGAGCCTGTCGGAAGCCGAGGGCCCGGAGCCGGCACGCGTCGCACGCCCCGCACGGTGTCCGCCCTCCCGCGTAGCAGCTCCAGGTCAGCTTCCAGGGCACCCCCAGCCGTTCCCCCCATCGGACGATCTCGGCCTTGGACTTGCGGAGCAGGGGAGCGTGGATCCGGATCGAGCGATGCTCCTCGACTCCGACCCGGGTCGCGAGCCGGGCCAGTCGTTCGAAGGCCCGCAGATACTCTGGTCGACAGTCGGGGTAGCCGGAGTAGTCGATCGCGTTGACGCCCAGATAGATCCGTCCGAGTCGATGGCTCTCCGCGTAGCCGAGGGCGGCCGCGAGCAGGAGCGTGTTGCGGGCCGGAACGTACGTCGTCGGGATTCCCTCGCTCCGTGCGTCTCCGGCCCGAGGCAGGCGCCTTCTTCGGTCGGTCAGGGAAGAATCCAGCAGGGGACCGATCGGGATCGAGAGAACCGAATGACGCGCCAGCCGGTAGTGGCGAGCGAGCGCTCGGGCACTGCGGACCTCTCGTGCGTGGCGTTGCCCGTAGACGACCGTGAGGGCGTGGACCGGTGGGCTCTCGTGGCAGGCGAGCGCGAGGCACGTCGCCGAGTCCATTCCTCCCGACAGGAGCACGACGCTCCCGCGTAGGCCCCCCGGATGGACCATCAGAGATACCCCCCCGCCGCCGAGAGGATCGCGATCCCGATCAGAACGGTCATTGCCATCGCAAGGAGGTTGGTCGTACACTTGGTCAGGTAACCACGGTTCTCCAGAGTCTCCCCCAGGACCGAATCGATCTGACAGCCCACGAAGCCCGCGAACGTGGTCCCGACCACGAACAGCACGACCGCGGTGACCGGAGCCCCGAACAGCGCGAACAGCAGGTAGCCGACCACACCGGTCGTGAACGCTCCCGCGACCGCCCAAGCCTCTCCCCGGCCCGATATGCCCCCGTTCGTGCCCGGCGTCACCGGGCGCATGGTCAGGATGCTTCGGGCCCGACCCGCGAGGACCCCGAACTCGCTCGCGAACGTGTCGGCGGCCCCGAACGCGAGCGCGGCGGTGTACAGGAAGGCCAGCGCAGCGGCCGGCAACGCGCTGGGCATGAGGCCGTAGATCCCGACGAGCACCGTGGGGATCACGATGTGAGCGAGGACGTTCGAAACCCCGCGCTCCCCGTGCTGCCCCTCTTGGAGGTTGCCCCGGCGCTTCTCCTCGATGCGATAGTGGGTCGCGAGGGAACCGGCGAGGACGAACAGGATGAGCAACGCGAGAAACGGGAATCCCCCCACCACGACGATGAAGGAGCCGAAGATCGCCGCGACGGTACCGGCCGCGGGAGTGAGCGAACGGACGAGTACCGCCGCGCAGGAGAGCGCTACCGTGGCGAGGATACCGATAATTGCGGGGAGCGTACCGAGCACCGCGACCGCCCGGAACCTCGACGGGAGGTGGCGTTTAACGGCTTCGCGGGGCGGGTCGGAGCTCCCGGATCATCCGTTGAACTTGGGACCCGTACTGGATCGCCCGTTTCGGGCGGGAGGCGATCTCCCGGGGCAGTCCACGGGCGATCGCCCACTCTCGCAGCCATCGTTTGGGGACCCCCTCCGGCATCCGTTCGGGGATCGGGATCGAGCCGGCCGCGCGTTGCACTTCCGGATCCAAGAACGGGGCGACCAGCCGTCGACCGGCGCGGGTGGCGATCCGTTCGGTCCGCGGCCATTCGGTTTCGGTGAGATGACGCAAGTCGAGGTCCGCCCGGTGGGTCGCCTCCCCCTCGGAGAGGCCCCGGAAATGGGCGTAGCCGAGGAACAACTCGTCGGCCCCTTGGCCGGCCACCGCGAGTGCGGTCGGGGTGCGGTCCAGTGCGAGCGCGAACGCCACCGCGACATCGAACGCCGGACCCTCGGCTCCCTCGAGCTCGGAGGCGAACCGGTCGAGGGCCGCCTCCACGTCGGCGGGGGCGATCGGCGCGTGCTGCCAGGGCAACCCCATCGCCGCCGCCGCAGAACGTGCCGCCGTGAGGTCCGGGCTGCCCTCCCGGCCGACGGTCCACAGGACCGTCCCGGGTCGCTGCCTCAGTTCCCACGCAAGGAGCGACGAATCGAGCCCTCCGGAGAACAGCACGGTAATCCCTCCCGGCTCCTGCGGCAGTCGCGCGATCGCCCGGCGGAACGCCGAACCGAAGTCGGACGGGGTGGCGTGATCGGGAGGGCTCGACATCCTCGGAGCTCACACGCGCGACGGCACGAACCCTTATGGGGGAGTCGATTACCGGGATCGATGTCGGTTCCCGATCTGCCGCGGCCCGGCAACGCGCACCGGAGTGCCCGGGCCCTCTTCGTGGACCGGGACGGCACGCTCGTCCCGGATCTCCACTATCTCGCCGAGCCGGCCCGCCTGGAGGTCTATCGTGGGGTGGTGGAGGGACTGCGACTCGCCCACGACCACGGCTACCAGGTCATCTGCGTCACCAACCAATCTGGGATCGAACGAGGGCTCTATTCCCACGAGACCGTGGAGGCGATCCACCACCGCTTGAACGAGCTGTTGGGGCGCGCCGGGGCGCACGTCGATGGGTTCTACTACTGCCCCCATGCCCCCGAGACCGGATGCCCCTGTCGAAAGCCGGGGACGGAGCTCTTCGATCGAGCGCGAAGCGACCGAGGGATCAATCTCGGGAGCAGCGCGATCGTGGGCGACCGGTGGCTCGATATCGAAGCGGGACGCCGCGTGGGGATGTTGACCGCGCTCGTACCCCCGATCGGGCACGAGCGCGAGGTGATGGAGGAGATGCAGGAGCGTCACCTCGTCTCGGACATTCTCGCATCCTCCTTCCGCACCGCGGTGATGCGCGTGCTGGCCCGCGGTTAGGGGGGCTGGCGGCGAGCCGGGGTCGCGGCGACCCTCGCCATCTCCGCGCTACAGCGGGTGGTTGAGGACCTGCTCTACGGCGTGCACTCCCGAGGAGATCGAACCCGCCACATCGACGCCCAAGTGATCGAGCGCCAAGAGAAGGCAGATGACGGCGAGGACCGCCAGCAGCCATGCCGTGAACGTCGTCATCCTCGGCCCTTCTCGGGAGAACCGGTGCCTGCCGATACATAATGCATCGGCTCGATGGGTAGGCCGGTCTCGCTCCCACGGGAGAAGGCGGCCACCCGATCGTCTCCGCGGTGGGCAAGGTTCATACCATGGCGGGAGTACGCCTCCTCGCTGCCCTGGTAGTCTAGTGGTCTAGGATCTAGGTCTGTCGAGCCTGGGACTCGGGTTCGAAGGCGCCGCGGGTTCGCCCCGGGGCCGAAACTCCCGACCAGGGCGCTCCCCCCTACAGGAGCCGAACGGCCCGCTCCCGG
>JBEKEW010000085.1:0-5994 GCA_050013635.1 Thermoplasmata archaeon
TTGAGGATCTCCTGCGCCTCTTCAAGCGAGACAGAGGTGTTTGCGGTCGCCGTCTCCGTTCGAAGCCCGAGGGCGGCTTTCAAAGAGTCGGTAAGGTCGATGCAGCAGAAGCGGCACACCTGGAGCGCCACCGAGGCTAACTGGCTGTCTCGGTTTGCCCCTATCCGGTTGCCGACAACCTCCCGAACCTTCGATTCCCACTTAGACTCCTTGAACTCGGCCCGGACCAATCTCCTCGTCTCCCTCATGGCGCCGGCCCACTCGCGTAGGCGCGCCGGCAGGTTGCCAACGCTGGGTCCGTCGTTTGCTTGAACGTAATCGAACCCGCCCGGCCCGGTGTACTTCGTGCACGGAAGCGGAAACCCTCGGTCCTCGAGTGCTGAGTCGACCGCTCCGCGGAAGCCGATGGCCTTTGCGCCGAACGTGGGACACTCCTCGTTTGCGTGGGTCTTAACGTTGTGACGGATGTAGGACTTGCCGCGCACGTATCCATTCCTCACGATCGCACTGAGCGCAGAGTCTCTCTCCGAATCCCGGACCGCGTCGAACTCGTCCAGGGTGACCGCGCGATCGGGTGTCTCGGATAGGGCGTGAACGAGTGCGGCGACGCTGATGTCCGAGGCGTTAATCGCACCGGCAAGGAGGGATAGCAGGTCCAGCAGTGTGGTCTTGCCGTCACCCTTCGAGCCGCCGAGCAGCAGGTAGAAGACCGCGCTGAGGCCGTCTGAGACGTAGACCTGCATGACCCAGAGAGCGGCCAGGTCGTAGGCCCACTCCGATCCCGCTGGGAAACGGTAGTGAGAGACGAGATTTCGGCGCACATCCTCGAACAGTAGGGGGCTCGTAGGCACAGGGCAGACCGACGGCCCGTCGAAGCCAACCCATCTCTTCACGCGGTACGGCATGACCTCCGGCCTGTCCGCAGCAACCACGTTCATCGTCCCGGTCGCGCTCGCAGTGGAGTTGTCCGGGATGACCGTGGAGTTGCCTGTGCCCACCCTCCCGTCTGCCGGTGGTGAAGACCCCGGCGACGGAGGGGATGGCTCCACCACCGGGGTCTGGCAAGCCTCCGTGGAGGCAGGCCCGTCAAGGATTGCGGACTCCGTCACGGTCCATCCCACCGTTCGTGTCGGTCGTGGTCTTGTGACGCTCGGTCGTTCTCGACCGCGTTAGTCGATCAAGCACGGCGGAGGTCCGGTCGTGCGCGGCGGAGACCCGGCCGAGCAGCCGATCGACTAGGCGATCCCCGAGCATCAGGCCCTCTCCGCGAGCGCCCACAGTGTCGGCGCCAGGGCAGCGTACTCGGCGACCGACATGCGGATTGGGAGGCGGCCGACAAGGGTCCGGAGAGGGTGGCCGGCGTCGAGCCCGGACACTGTGGCCCTGAGCGCCGAGAGCCCCACCTCGTCGTCGACCATCTCCATCGCCCTCTCCGCCTGCTCCCGAGCCCTACTTCGAGGTTCCCCAGATGCCGGCCAACAACTTCGAGAGACCGAGCCGTCGAGCTTCGGCGCGCATCTCCCTTCCGAAACCGGTTCGATCCGCGACTTCTCGAAAGGCTGGGGCCTCCACGTCGCGGCCTACACGCTCGAGTTCGTCTCGGACGCCAAGGAGTGCCGGGCTCTTGCCCCAGAGCTCCTTCATACCGGAGGAGAGGTCGCGTCGCCCGTCAAGTGCTGTGACGACGGTCGGTGTCGGCATCGGCGCGGTGACAGCGACTGCTCGGGGCGGGTCTCGGTCGACGATGGCGGTCGCGTTCGGCTGATATCGGTACGTCGTTGTGTTCTCGGTCATGGTTCCTTCTCCTCATTCGAGGAGCGTGAAGGTTCGGGGGCCGGGAGCGCGGGGGTCTCAGGACCGGGAGGGAGGTTCAGCACGGGGCCGCGCACCGTTTGGTGATGGATTGTGAACGACCTTCCCACCATCGGAACCAATACGGCATCCGGCGAGTCTTCAGGACCGACCGAATCGAAGATCGGGCTACCGTCCGAGTCGGTTCGCCCAGTCGGACACAGACGAACGGACTTCTCAGCACCTTCCAAGGAGCCTTCTCGGAGCACGCCGAGCAACGCGGCGTCGTCCTGAGCAGCCCAAGCTGCCCGAAGTTCGAGAGCACGGCGTAGGACACCCGGAGTGTATGTACGTTCGGCGAGGTCGGTCGGCTCTTGCTTGACAAGTTCGGTTTCAGACATGGAGACCCTCATAGTGGAGAGTGACAGGGGGAGCGACGCGGGGCGCCTCGACGGTGGGCGCGACCGTCACGCGATACGACCCGAGGCCGTGGAACCGACGGACGAGCTCGACCGGGACGAACTCGAGGGCAGCCAGCGCTCGCCGAAGCCGCACGGTCCACTTCCGACGGATCACTCCAACCAAGGGGTCTGGATCGGCGTATGAGAGACTGTCCACTGTGCGGATCCGACTTCTGCCCTCGAAGACCTGACCGATCACGTCGCGCGGGCCTACCGGCTGGTGCTCGCGGTGGAGATTCTTCGCCCTAGTCCTCGAGCCGCAGCATGGGCAGGTCACACTGTAAATGGGCACGGTAGTCGTACAGGGCGGCATCGGAAGCGAATCCGCGCCGCAGCCTTATGAACGAGACGCGCATTTGGCGAGGGTGACCGCCATGTGGAGGCGGAAACCTTGCGAAAGACTGGAATGCTTGGTGAGGCCCTCAAGCTCATCGACACAGCCGAGGATGATCTGCGTACGAACGAAACGGAAACTCCGACGTGGAGACAGGTCCAATCGAAAGCAGCCAGCGCAGCTCGACAAGACCCGAATCGACAAGACCCGAAATCGCGTCTTGTCTCCTTCATCGAATCGCGGTCCGAAAGCACTATCCGACGATGGCGGAGGGATGCACGAGAGAGATCGGAAATCAATCGCGAGTCGGGTCGGGAGCCTCTTGACGAGGCCAGCCGGCGAACGCCTAAGGAATCATCGAAAGACCTGAAAAGACTGCGGTTAGGTCAGCTCGAAGCCCACTCTCGGGATCTCGCGAAGGTGCTCGGCCAGCCGGAGGTACTTCTAGGACGCAATCCGTTCGGGTCATCTATCGACTCCGACCTCGTGAGTCAAGCTATGACGCACCTCTCGTCCCTCGGAGCTTACCCGGATATCGAAACGGCAGACAAAGAGCTACGAAAGACGGAAGTCAAGAGGGACAGCCTCGAAGGCAAGCCGAACCGCATCGCCGCGGCGTTTTCGTCGCCTGGGGGGCAACTCATAGAAGGTGAGGCGGGCGATCTCCTAATGACGAGGGTTCTCGCGGTCCTCGAGAGGCTTTATCCGGGAGTTCCCGAGCAACCGGATAGCAGTCCCATGGTACCTCCATGCACGTTCCCAAAGGAGGCTGCCAAGCACCTCTGGATGCAGGTCGGCGCCGCGGTACGGCACGAGACCTTGTCCATTCACATCACCAAGACTAAGGAACCCTCCAACGGATGTTGGTACGTCCGGTGGGGTGGCACCCCCTTTGCGATCGTGAACGAGGAGGATCAGTGTAAGGCGACCGAACTCGAAAGGGCGCTCAAGCGGCTGGCTCGGTCCCGCGACCTACGCAGCAAGTATCGAGAGGTTCGTGAAGCCGATGAGAACCTCTCCAAGGCAACCGCGACGTGGTCCGGGCTGGTCCGTAACCTTGGCAAAGAACTGGAGTACGGCGGTCGGGTCAAGGGAACATGTGGATTCAAGTTCGAAGATGCACTCCGCGAACCGAGTGCCCGTATCGCTAGCGATAAGGGGGGTACCCCCCCTCCCCCTGAATCCGGTCCTGTATCGAAGGCGAATCGCGCAAGCGATGAGCTGAAAGTGAAGCCCGGGAGGAGCGGATAGCCCCCGCTCCGAGGTACGGAACGGTCTCTCCGCAGAACGGGTCCCCGACCCGGACAACAATACGGGACCCCCCGACACATCCGACACGACGGACCCGCCCGGAGGGGTCCCTGTGTCGGGTGGGTCAAGCATGGCGGGCATCCCCAATTGACGTCTCGGACGGGGGCCGGACCCCGGCGGCCCCCGTCCACCTGACTCCAAGCCCCTAAACGAGTGAACGCGAGATCGCGTCGGTAGAGGGTATGTCGCACAGTCCGGCCGCGCCACCCCGTTGACACGGGTAGCACTTCGCCATCGTACTCTCTGCAGCAATATCGTGGTGACGCCATCCGTGGCCACAGGCGCAGAGGACCGGGGGTTTCCATCCCTTTAGGGCCAGGAGCCGAAGCCGGGCGACCTTGAAGGGAACGTCGCGACGGCCGCGTTCGCGCTCTTCCTGCCGGCGCTTCTCGGCGGGCGTCGGCTCCAAGCTTGTTCGCGGCTCCGGCCAGTTCGGCTTCCAAGGGCTCAAGGTTCCATCAGCTTGGACAACGTAGAACTTCCCATCCAGACGGACCCATGGACGGCCCGTCCCGGTAACTCCAGAATCCTTCGATGGCCCTGATTCCACCATACCGGCGCGCGAGCAAACATGGCGAGCCGTGGCTTGAGCTTCGCGGAAGAGTCGCCCAGGCCCAGTCAGGCGATTGTCAAAGACCCGGCACGAGCAACTCGCGCCAGTTCTCCGGTGAAGGCCACGTGTCTCTACGGCACCCTACGCAGGCCGGCGCAGGATCGCGTCGGTCGCGCCGAGAGCGGAGACCCAAGTCCACCCTTCCGCGAGACGGGACTTGACCTCGACGAGCGGGACGACAGCCTCGAAGCAGGACAAGTCCCCGTTCGACCCTCCGTTCCCGTTCTGTGGCGCGCGTGGCGCTTGTGGCGTCAAACTCCACGCGGCAGGGGGCGCGGTCGCGGCCTGTGTCCCCCTCAGCCGATCGCCCACCAGCTTCCGTACGTCCTCCGCCGTGAGCTTCGTAACGTCGACCTTCGCGATCTCGTCCTCCGGGAGGAAGACCCCGAGGATCGCCTTCTTCAGGTCGGCTTCGGTAATAGGTGCCTCGGTGTTGACGGTGGATAGGAAGGTTTCGCACCGGTGATACGCCTCCCGCATGTCGTCGACGAAAGCGGCAGGGAGGCGACCCTTGTTCGTCGTGTAACGGCTCTCGATGCTTCCCGTGTGCCCCATCCAGAAGACGCGATAGTCGTGGGCGACCTTCCCCTTCGACTCCGCCATCAACATCTGGGTGTCGAAGTATGCCCGGAGAACGTACGGCCGCCAAGAGAAGCCCGCTTTGACGATTGCGCGCTTGACGGCCTCACTAACCTTGGTCGATTTCATGAAGGGCTTGTGGGCCCACACCGGATGTAGTACGTCCGAAGCGGGGCCCACCTTCTCGCCATCGCGGATGCGTTGTTCGAGGTGTTCGGTAAGGTAGCGGGCGCCCTCCGCGCCGATGAAGCTGAAATAAGGTGCTCGGGTCTTGGAGAGCACGTCCCGCACGCGAACCATCGCGGGCACACGGTCAAACTCGACCCGGTTGCCTTTGATGGTGAGATCGGGCAAATCCGAGACCCGCAGGCCGTCCTTCCCGGGGTAATTGCCCAGAACCTCGGGCCGGAGTCCGGCAAAGCCCATGAGCGCAACCGCGACTCGCTGTTGCGAGGTGGCCGCGAGGAGTATGGCACGCAGCTCGTCCGGGGTTGGGACCCTCTCGTCTGCGAGGGTCGGCGACCGCTCCGCGCCCCGGACCTTGACCGGCCTCTCTACTCTCTTCCCGTGGTGGGCGAGCCAGCTCCGAACGGCCTTCACGTACGTGAGGACGGTCGAGCCCGTCATCCCGCGCTTCTCCTCGCCCGACACAAAGTCGAGGAGAACGCGGTGCATCCGTTTCCCGTCGAGTTTCGCGACGGCTGCCGGAGCCAGGCCCATCCGGGAACAGAAGTTGAAGAGGCTCCGAAGGTAGTTGTCCGCGGTGATCTGCGAGCCGCGAGCGACGTTCTCGTACCACCGGCGGATCTCGGGGTCCTTGAGCCGCTCGCGCTTTTCCGCGACGCCCGGGCGCTCGGCCATCGGACAGCGTAGGACGGCTGGATAGATAAGGGTATTACCCTAAA
>JBEKEW010000086.1:0-5987 GCA_050013635.1 Thermoplasmata archaeon
GTCTGGTCACTGGGCGTATCCACCATCGCCGGACTCGCTCTCGGCCAGGTGATAGTCGGCTTGTTCATCGATTTCTTCACGAGTTGGCCGGCCCTCATTCTCCACCTCGCACCGTTCATCTTCGCGATGGCCCCGTTGTTCGTCACCTTCACGATTCTTTCGCTCGCCTACGCAGATGCCTATCGGAACGCCTCCGCGAGAGGGGGATCCAAGGTGATCGACTCCTCCGTGGCTACCTCTTCGGACGAGCGCGCGGCGACCGCGCCCTAGGACGGGAGAGGGTCTCCTCAAGAGACGGCCCGGTACGCGGCCGTGAGCCCTTCGATCCCGGATCGAGGAAGCTGTTGGCGGCGGTGGTTTGGGGGGTCAGGAGGGCGAGCGGGACCCGCGGCGGTGCGCTGGAGCACGTGGACGGGAGCAGGAGCGTTCAATTTATGCCGGTCCGGGTGACCGAGGGTTGCGGAGGGACGAGAATGGCCCTGGTACAGAAGAAACTGGAGGCGAAGATCGGGACGATCGCACTCGACCACTATGCGAAGCGGAATGCGCTGGGAAGCGCGCTGGTCTCGGAGATCATCGGGACCCTCGACGTGTTCCGAGCGGCGGGCGTGCGCGTGGTGGTGCTGCGTTCGGCGACTAACGAGACGGTGTGGTCCGCGGGACATGATGTGTCCGAGTTGCCGAAGGCCGATGTAGACCCACTCCCCTACACGGATCCGTTCGAGCAGTTGCTACGCGCCGTGAAGATGTTTCCGACGCCCGTGATCGCGATGATCCACGGAATGGTTTGGGGCGGGGCGTGCGATCTGGTGATGAACTGCGACTTGGTATTTGGGGATGAAACCTGCGCGTTCACGATCACTCCGGCGAAGCTGGGACTGCCGTACAACGCGGGTGGGCTGCTGACGTTCATGACGCGATTGCCGCTGGGTGTCGTCAAAGAGATGCTGTTCACGGCGGGACCGCTATCGGCGGAGCGCGCGGAGCGTTTCGGAATGGTCAATGCGATCGTGCCGGCGGCGGAGCTCGAGGCCCGGGTATATGACACGGCGAGAACCATTGCGACCCGATCGGCGGCGGCGATTGCGGCCTCCAAAGAGGCGATGCGCGTGCTGAGCGAGTCCGTCGCGATCAATCCGGCGACGTTCGAGCATCTGCAGAGTCTGCGACGAGATGTCTACTTTGGGCCGGATTATCGCGAGGGGATTCAGGCGTTCTTGGAGAAGAGGCCGGCACGGTTCTAGGAGGATGGACCGTCGGGGGTGGCCCATCGCAGGACCGCGAGGCTCCCGAACCCTTTTCGGGGGCGGCTTCGGCTGATCTTGCTCGGGCATGTCGACTCGGACCGGTAGATCGTCCTTCCGGAGGGATGACGGAACCAGGCGCCAATTCGCGCGGGTCCAAGCCAAACCCGAACGCACGCCGTGCGGCGGACATCCCCCTCTCCGAGCTGGCCTCCAACCCCAGGAGCAGGGGACGGCAACGGAGGGGCGCGATTCTCCGAAGGGTGCGTCGACGGAAGGAGCGGTGTTCCATCGCATCGCAATCTCCTTTGGGCGTGGGTTTATCGGGCGACTCCGCGGTCCGTACCGGACGGCGGCCTACACAAGGGAGTGAGCGGGGAGGATGGTGGACTTTGAGGACGTTGCGCTGTGGACAACCGTCGCGACTTGGGTCCTGGCGATCGGGACCCTCAGTGCGCTCTACTGGCAGACGCGGCAGGCCGGGCAGTTGAACTCGGCGAACGCGGTGATCACATTGAGGGAGCGGTTCGACT
The DNA here is from genome assembly GCA_050013635.1 of Thermoplasmata archaeon. Taxonomy (GTDB): domain Archaea; phylum Thermoplasmatota; class Thermoplasmata; order Lutacidiplasmatales; family UBA184; genus Lutacidiplasma. The sequence continues at coordinate 1,778 of JBEKEW010000086.1, forward strand.
CTCCTCGCATGCGTCGGGCTCGGCGCCAGACCAGCGAGCGACTCCTCAACAACGATCTCGGCGACATCACGAGCTTGGAAGTGCTCACCTTCTTCGAGCTGATCGGGGCCCAGACGGCTCGGAAGATCCTGGATGAGGAGATGGTCTGGGAGGCGTTCGGCGGCTGGATCACGTGCTACTACCTTGCGATGCGAAGCCCGATCGACCGGATTCAGCAGCTGCGCGACCTCGCTCACGATCCGCTTCTGTTCCACAAGTTGGAGTGGCTCAACAACCGGATCATCTTGCTGGACCGGAAGCGCCTCGGCGCGCTGTACACCGAATCCATCGGTGCCGGAGAGGAGAATCGGCTGTACCTGAGTCGCGAGGCCAACCTCGAGATCGAGTAGGGCAGTTCGTCGCGCGCGCATCGAGGCCCAGGCGCGCGGCTCCGTGGCCATCACCGCCCCGACGAATCGACGGCCGAAGCGGACCCGTCGGACGGGTCGTTCGTCCCGGCCGCGGTGGCGCTCCTACTCGGTGGGAGATGGCCGGACGCTTGCGCTCGGGGTCAAAACCGTCCCTTACGGCTTTATCTAACACTCCAGGTATCCATCGCGTATGGTGCACGTCAAGGACGAAGGAAGCCACTTCGAGCAGTCGCTCGAGACGATTTGGAAGTATATGGGCGACGAGGACCACGGTCGGGCCCACAAGGGGACTCGCAACGTCGAAATGAAGCAGGTCGACCCGCGAACGATGGAGCTCACTCAGGAGAGCGAGATGGGCGGTCACTGGATCAAGACCCGCGACCGGATCACCATCTACCCGCCCCTCGGGTTCTCGCTCGAGATGCTCGAAGGCCCGATGGCCGGTTCGAAGTTCTTCAACTACTACACCGCGAAGGGGGGCAAGACGGAGGTGACGGTGGTCGGCGAGTTCGTCTCCACCCAGCTCCCCCAAGCCCAGATCGAATCCACCGTCCACCAGATCCTCGAACATATGTTCGAAGAGGACAAGGTCGCGCTGAAGGAGTTCTCCGGGAAGAAGTAGGCGGGGGGAATCACCCTTGGGCCGCCGCCCTGCCCCGGCGGCCCGATCCGCGAGTAGGGAGGTGGGTCTTGTCGGCCGGGTGGGTGGGTCGGCCTATTTTTCGCCGCCTTCGGGGCCGTAGAAGATCGCCCAGGTGGCAAAATCCTCGCTGAACTCCTCGAAGTGGTGGGGGACGCCGGCGGCCACGAACAAGATCTCCCCGGCTTCGAACGGCTGACGGACATCGTTGTGTACGAAGAATCCGGATCCGGATAGGATAACGTAGATCTCGTCCTGCTCGTGAGGCACCTGCAGGTCCACTCCATGCGGCTTGTAGATCTCGACGGAGGCGGAACCGTGTTCCAGCAACACAGCGAACTGGGCGTGCTTCGAACGTGCGAGGAGGCGGAGTGCGACTTCGGGCGTCAATCGTCCGTGGGACGGAACCGCGCCTCGACCCATGGCTTCGCACATAGAGCGGTGGCACATCAAACCGACCCCGTCCCGCGGCGGTCATTCGAGCCCTATGTTCCACGGGCCGCGTCTCACGAGACGAGTGATCGGTCGGTCGTCCGGCCAGCGCGGCGACGGATTACGAAGGGCCGGCCAAGCCGGCGGGCGCATGCGGCTCCGGGGAGGCAGCCCCCGGGGTTCGCCCCCGGGCACGGCCGGACGTGCTCAGACGCTCGGACCGATCCCGCCGGCGAACCCCGAAGCTCGGGGGCGCCCGACGCGTCCCGCCGGCCATATACAGCCCTCCGTCTTCGCTCCACCGGGCTCGTGCGCATGGCGACCGTCCGGCTCGACGGAATGCTGCGGGAGTTCGTATCGGCTCGCTCGATCGAGGTCGAAGCTCCCGACGTCTCCCGCCTCCTCGATGGGATCGAGGCCGCATACCCCCGGGTGCGGTACCGTCTCCGGGATGAGACTGGAGCTCTTCGACCGTTCGTGCGGATCTTCGTGAACGGCGAGGACGTCTCCCTCGTGCCGCGCCTTGCGACCCCGCTGCAGGCGCGTGATAAGGTCGATATCCTCCATTCCATTCAGGGAGGCTAATGCCCCGCTCCCCATCCCCCCGCGTCCGGCTGTACCTCGGGACCGAGAAAGGAACGTACGTAGCGACGACCGATTCACGACGTCGGCGGTGGGACATTCATGGGCCGTTCCAGGCCGGCACGCCCGTCTACCATGTCGTCCCCGATCCGCGTTCCCCGGGGGACGTCTATGCGCTGGCCAACAGCGGCTTCTGGGGTCCGATCCTCTATCGTTCCCGCAACCACGGCGCGGGATGGTCGGAGATCGCCACGCCGGGACTCGAGCGACAGGGAAGGCGGCCGCCCCCGAAGACCTGGGGCGAGGTCCCGCCCGGAGCGATACGGAACCTGTGGCACCTCGAGCCGGGGTCGGCGAACGAACCGAAGACCCTCTTCCTCGGCGCCGATCCGCATCGGTTGTACCGAAGCGATGACGGGGGTGCATCGTGGCAGGAGAACCGGGGGATCGCCGAGCATCCGACCCGGCTGCGGTGGACGCCGGGCGGTGGGGGAGCCTGTCTCCACACGATCCTACTCGACCCCGAGCGCCCGCACCGCATGTTCGTAGGGCTCTCCGCAGCCGGAACGTTCCGCTCCGACGACGGAGGCGGATCCTGGACCCCCATGAACCGGGGCGTCGCCGTCGATTTCCTACCCGAGCGGCGCCCGGAGGTCGGGCAGTGCGTCCATCATCTCGCTCTCGATCCGGCCGACTCGCGGATCGTCTATCGTCAGGACCACAACGGCATCTACCTCAGCGAGGACGCCATGGAGCATTGGACGCGGGTCGGACGCTCGTTGCCAACCGACTTCGGTTTCGTCGTCGCGACCCACCCGGCCCTTCCCGGCGGAGCGATCTTCGCGCCGCTGACACCGCCCCCCCAGCGGACGATGCCCGCTCGTCGTTTGCAGCTGTACTGGTTCGACCGCAAGAAACGAGCGTTCCGACCGATGATTCACCGCTCGCCGTGGATCGGCGAGTACGGGAATCATCGCGAGGGGCTAACGGTCGACGGGCTCGACCCCGTGGGCATCTACTTCGGGACCACGGGGGGCCAGGTGATCTACAGCCCCGATTCGGGCCGAACGTGGTCCGAACTCCCGTTCCGGTTCCCGAAGATCCATTCGCTCAGCGCGAGCCCGCCTCCGTCCCGACCGTAAGCGAACGAGGGGGTCCCCGGCGGAGGTCAGGTCAGCGGCGCCGGCTGTTGCTGGGTCATGCAGTGGATCGTACCCAGCCCCCAGATGAAGTCCCGGCAATGGATCCCGACGATTTCCCGCCCCGGGAAGAGCCCCTCGAGCACTTCCAAAGCACGTCGATCGTTCGGGTCGTTGAAGGTCGGGACCAGGACGAGCTCGTTGGCGATGTAAAAGTTCGCGTAGCTGGCGGGCAGGCGTTGACCGTGGAAGCGGACCGGGGCCGGCATCGGCAGTTCCACCACGCGGTACCGACGGCCGCCGGCGCCTCGGGCCTCCCGTAGTCGCTCCCAGTTCTCGGCGAGCGGACCGTGGTTCGGGTCGTCGCGGTTCGGCTCCACGACCGCCACGATCGTCGCTTCTCCCACGAACCGGGCGATGTCATCGACATGACCGTGCGTGTCGTCGCCCTCGATCCCCCGCCCGAGCCAGAGCACCTTCCCGACGCCCAGGTACTCGCGGAAGACCTCTTCCAGACCTTCCCGCGGGATCCCGGGGTTGCGCGCCTGAACCTCGCTCAGAAGGCACTCCTCGGTCGTCAGCATCGTGCCGGTGCCGTTCACGTCGATGCTGCCTCCTTCGAGCACGATCCGGCGACCCCCCAGCGTGGGTCTCCATTCGGGGATCGATAGCTCCCGCGCGACGTGTCCGGGCAACTGGTCGTCGAGCTGCCAGTCCTCGTACTTTGCCCAGCCGTTGAACCTCCAATCGGTCAGGCCGATCGCAGCCCCCGCGCCGAGCCGGTCGATCCGCTGGACGAAGATCGGCCCGGAGTCGCGGGTCCAGACCCGGTTCGTCGGCCACCGATGGTAATGGACCCGATCGTCATGCGCCCCGGCGCGCCGGAGCGCACGACGAGCGCTCCGTTCCATGCCCGCGTCGTCGACCACGATCTCCACGTTCTCCACCTGGGCCAGGTGGCGGACGATCTCTGCGTACACCCAGGGGATCGGGGAGAACTTCCCCGG
>JBEKEW010000087.1:0-5878 GCA_050013635.1 Thermoplasmata archaeon
GGGCGGTCTCCTTTCTCATCCGCCACCCCCGCGCGGAGCCATCGCGGGCCCGGCGTCGAGGGCGTGGAAGGAGTCCGAGCCCGTCATCTCGACGAGAGCGACATGAGCCCGGGGCCTAAATCGGCTCGCGTACGGTATCGGCGACCGCCCCGTGCGCGCACGCCCGACCCAACCTCTAAATAGAGGGGGTTGGTGGGGGCGAAACCAGGGTCTCTCGATGGCATCCACTTCCCACAAGAAATCTCGCCGTGGAAGCACGTCCACCAAGCGCCCGTCGAAGACCCGGCCGGCGCGCAAGGCCACGCCTCGTCCGAAGCCGAAGCACGCGCCCCGTCGGCCCGCGCATCCTCCAAAGAAGGTCGCGAAGAAGGCGGCCCCCCCCAAGCCGAAGCCCGCGGCGCGGATCGCTCCACCGCGCGCGGGAGCGCCGCCAACCCAAGCCGCTGCGCCGGCTCCTCCGCGCTCCGGGGATGGGCGACGCCACGTGCTCTCCCTCTCCTTCCTTCGTGATGGGGACGAGTTCCTTGCCCGCATCGAGACGGACGCGGGCCAGATCACGGAGTTCAAGCACCGGGTCTTGGACCAGCTCCTGAGCCTGGTCGCCAGCGAGCTCGAAGACCTGCTCGAGTGAACCTGCGGCTCCCGCCGTAGGCCCGCATGTTAAGCTCACGGGATCGCTCGGCCCGGCATGAAGAGCCGCACCGAATACCTCCTGATGCATACCAAGACGACGCGGGAGTTCGTCCGTATCACCGACCGCGTGCGCGAGGTCGTCCGCCTGAGCGGGATCCAAGAGGGCCTGGCCCTCGTCTCGGCGATGCACATCACCGCGGCGGTGTACGTCAACGACAACGAGTCCGGGCTCCTCCACGACATCGAAGCGTGGGCCGATCGCCTGGCCCCGCCGGGGAACTACCAGCACCACCGTTCGGGGGAAACGAACGGGGACGCCCACCTCAAGAACCTCCTCCTCGGCCATCAGGTCGTGCTCCCGATCACCGCGGGTGATCTCGACCTGGGGCCCTGGGAGGAGGTCTTCTACGCCGAGTTCGACGGCCGACGACCGAAGCGAGTCGTCGTCAAAGTAATCGGCGAATAATCCGCGCCTACTCCAATAGGTGCGGGTCGAGGGGCGTGACGTGTGATCCTCCCGGGCGCACGAGCGGGTGATCGAGGTCCACGTTCGGGACCTTGCGGGCGATCTCCCGCGCCATCGCCGAGCAGGTCGAAGGAGGGACCGGGTGCGCGGTGTAGCCGGGCAACGCAAGATCGTACGTCACGAACTTCTTCTCGGCGATCGTCTCCCAGACCGCGTGGAAGATCCGCTCGGCCGCCTCGCGCTCGCCGAGATGGCGGTAGAGGAGCTCGAGGCACAGGATCTCGGCGACCGGGTCGGCCTTGTCCTGACCCGCATACTTCGGGGCGGAGCCGTGGACCGGCTCGAAGACGGCGATCTCCTCCCCGAACAGCGCGCCGGGGACCACCCCGAGCCCCCCCGCGAGGCCCGCGCACAGGTCCGAGATGATGTCGCCGAAGAGGTTCGTCGTCACGATGACGTCGTACTCCTCCGGCTTCTTGGCCAGCTGCATGCACATGTTGTCGACGAGGCGCTCGTCGGCGACGATCTCCGGGTACCGGGGAGCCATCTCGCGGAACGCGGTCTGGAACAGCGCGCCGGTCGTCTTCATGATGTTCGCCTTGTGGACCGCGGTAACCCGGCGACGGCGCTCGCGCCGGGCCAGTTCGAAGGCGAACCGGATGATCCGGTCGGAGGCCTTGCGCGTGATCACGTTGACGGTCTCGGCGGCCGTGTGGTCCCGGTCGACCCAGTGCTCCACTCCGGAGTACAGCCCCTCGGTCGCTTCCCGGACCACGATGAGATCGGTATCCGGATATCGCGTGCCCTCCCCCGCGATCGCGCGCGCGGGACGCACGGACGCGTAGAGATCGAGCTGCTGGCGAAGCGCCACGTTGACCGATCGGAAGCCGCCCCCGATGGGCGTCGTGATCGGTCCCTTGACAGCGAGCCGGTTGCGCCGCACGGAATCGAGCACCTCCCCCGGTAGCGGGGTACCGCTCCTCTGGATCGCCTTCTCCCCGGCCTCGACGACCTCCCAATCGATCTTGACGCCGGTCGCCTCCGCCACGAGTCGGGCCGCCTCGGTGACCTCTGGACCGATCCCGTCGCCGGGGATCAGTGTCACCCGATAGGTCATGGTACTCTCCATCCTCGCCGAGGCGCCCGTGGTCTTAAGATTCGTGATGCCGGCCGGCGACGTCCCCGTCCGCGTGACCCGCCCTCCCCGATTCGGAGGACGACGACGTGGATGAACGATGGCTCAGGCGAGTATTAGATTTCTTATAATACACAGCATTGCAGTTGGCATGCTGAACGCGGTGCATCCCGAAGTACTGGGTCCGGACTGGTTGCCTCCGGTCCCGCTGGGACGTCAACGAGAGATCGCCGATGTGGTACGTCTCCTGGAGATTCCCCCGGACCGCGCCCATAGCCCTCGGCCGGTGCTTGTGGAGGGGCCGGAAGGTTCCGGAACATCGACCGTGGCCCGCATCGCCGCCCGAACATGGGCGGACCGGGCGCGGACCGCACCGGGTCCTGCGGAGATCCGCACGGTCGCGGTGCGTACGCGGGGCTGCCGTACCGGACTTGGCGTGGCGGCCGCGTTACTGCGCCACTTCGACCCGGGCTTCGACGGCCGCGGGTTCTCGGTGGTCGAGGTTCTCGCGGGGTTCCTGCGACGGCTGCACCGCGACCGCCGGGCCGCACTCCTCCTGCTGGACGACATCGGCATCGGTGGACCTGAGCTCGCCCCAATCCTGAGGGCGCTCTCCGACCCGGAGCGGTTCCTGCCCGAGGGAGAGAGCGGCGTGCCTCCGATCCTCCTCCTCCTCTCCGGGCGGCGGGAAGGCCTCGAGGTCGCGCTCCGCGGGCTTGCGATCCGGCCCCCGCTCGAACGGTGGGTCACGCTTCCTCCGTACTCCGATGCGGAGCTCGGTGCCATCCTTCGCGATCGGATGGAGCGCGCCCTGGGGCGGACGGCTCCCGAGGCGAGCCTCGAGCGGATTGTCTCACGGGTCCGGCGGGACGGCTGCGGAGCCTCCCGAGGGATGGACCTCGTACGTCGGGAGATCCTCGGCCCGGCAGCGGTCCGGCCCGGCTCGGTGTACCGGTCGATCGATGCGCGGCCCGACCTCCTCATCGAGCGGCACGTGGTACGTGCCCTCGCCCGCGCGGCCGATCAGGAGTCGGTCCCCTTGCGGGACATCCGGCGATGGGAGACGCTCCTTGCGCGCGCCGAAGGTGCCCGTCCCTTGCCGACGACCACGTTCTGGCGCCGCATCATCCGACTGGAGCAAGCGGGGTACGTGCGGCGCGAGATCCGACGCGGCGGAATGGGAGGAACCCAGTCGGTGCTTCACTTCCTGTCGCCGGTCCAGGAGTGGTTCACCGCTCCGCCCGGTCGGGGTACTCTTCGAGGGTCCGCACCGAACGGCGGCGGGCCGTGGTGGGCGATGTGGGCTCCACCGGACCGCTCCCCGACGGGGGCGCGGTCCCCCGAGGCCGGACCTGGCTGAGCACCGATTCGGCGAGCTTGCGCGAGCGCAGGGCCTGCTCCACGCGGTCGAGCGGCGCCGCCCGCAGGGTCTCCCGGTCGGGGAACCCCGCCCGGCGCAGCGCCCGCGCGCGCACGCGGCCGATCCCCCGCAGCCGCACGAGGTCGAGCAACTCCTCGCGGACCCCGTACTGCACCCGGAGCGACAGGTCGTCGATCGGTCGGGTCAGTCGGCGATGAAACCGGGCGGCGATGCGGCTCGCTCCGAAGAGGAGCCAGTTAGCGTCCTCGACCTTCGCCCGAAGGTCCCCCGCGCCGATCCCGAACCGCTCGCTGATCTCGAGGATGGGGGTCTCATCGATCCACGCTTCGAGGACGCTCGCCGTCTTAATCGTCGAGAGGAAGAAGTCGAGGTCGAGGTTCAGGGGAGACTCCTCGGGCTTGATCAGGATCTCCTCCGCCTCGTCGGTGAACCGTCCCAAGAGATCCGATTCCTCTCCGCGGCGCAGAAACAGCGGGGGAAGGTCCGGCGTCGCCGCGACGCCCGCCAGGAGTGCGAAAGGGCGGACCCCGAGGGGGGCCCGGTCGAGCATCTGGCGCAGCACGATCGCGCTCAGAGGGTCGAGATACAGCTCGCTCGTCAATTGTCCGAACGGCGTCGCCCGGAGGCCGGGCGACGGCGCGAGGAAATCGTTCGTCTCGAGGAAGGTACGGACCCGCCGCACCTGATCGGCGAGGTCCCGCCAGGGCAGGGTCTGGCCGTAAAAGGTCGCTCCGAAGAACCCCTCCAGTTCCTCCTCGGTCGCGACCGCCCCGCTCGCGACGAGGGCGAGGAGGTGCATCCGCAACGCGGGCTCGGCGGCGAGCCGGCTCTCGACGTCCTCGGGGGGCGCGGCGAGGTAGGCATCGAAGAGCCGCTCCTCCTGATCGGCGTCCCGCGCGATGAGGACGGCCTCCCCCACGGTGTCGTACCGCGGTCGTCCGGCGCGGCCGCACATCTGGTGGACCTCCAGGGCGGGGATCGGCGCCTGCATGCCGAGGCGGTCGTCGTAGCGGTACGTGTCGCGTACGATGACGCGGCGGGCCGGTAGGTTGATCCCGGCGGCCAGCGTCGGGGTCGCGACGAGCACTTTGAGGGTGCGCTCGCGGAACGCGCGCTCGATCACCTCCCGTTCCGGATTGGTGAGCGACGCGTTGTGGTAGGCGACCCCGTGCGGAACCAGGGCCGCGAGCTTGCGGACCCCCTCCGTTTCCTCTTCGGAGACGGTGGCGAGCTCGCCGGCCACCGCCTGCGCCCGCACCCGCTCTTCCCCCGAGAGGAGCGGACGCACCGTCCCGGTGAGCCCCTGGGCCGCCACCTCGCTCGCCTTGCGCGTGTTCACGAAGACCAAGGCTTGGCCGCCTTCCTCGATGACGGATCGAACGAGACGCGGGACCGCGTCCGTGTTCCCCGGGATCTCTCGGATCGAGAGGTCCGTGAACGCGATCCGCCCGTCGAAGTACACGCCGGTCTTCAATGGCACGGGCCGGAAGTCGCTCGCGATGTGCCGGGCCTGCAACCACTCGGCCACGGCGGGGGAGTTTCCCACGGTCGCCGAAAGCGCCACGATCTGGAGGTCGGGGTAGGAGCGCCGCAGGCGGGTGAGGCTGACCTCCAACGTCGGCCCTCGGTCGGGGTCGCGGAGGAGATGGACTTCGTCGGCGACGACGACGCCGAGTCGATCGAGCCACGGGGATCCCCGCCGCAGCAAGGCGTCGGCCTTCTCGCTAGTAGCGACGAGGATGTCGAGGCGTTCGAGCTGGTCGGCGCGCAGGTCGAAATCCCCGATCGAGATCCCGACCCGCACGCCCAGCTCCTCGAACGCCTTCAGATCCTCGGCCTTCTCGCGGGCGAGGGCGCGCAGCGGCACGAGGTAGAGGCCGGTCTTGCCCGACCGCGCGGCCCGCAACAGGGCTAGATACGCGATGAGCGACTTGCCGCTCGCCGTCGGGCAGGCGAGCAACAGGCTCTCGCCGGCCATGACCGGCCCCACGGCCGCGGCCTGGGGCGGGTACAGGGTTTCGATCCCCTCCTTGTGGAGGATCCGGACCCACTCGGGATCGAGACCGACGGATGCGACCGGGACCGCGACCGGGGGCGGCGACGGGGACGGCACGTCCGACGAGCGGCGCCGCGGCATCGCGATCGAGGACCTCGCGACGTTACAAAGGCGTTCGCTCGGCGCTCGCGTCCTCGTGCTCGATCAGGATCCGGCCGAGGATCCGCTCCTGGATCTCGGTCGTCCCTTCCACGATCGGGAACACCC
>JBEKEW010000088.1:0-5872 GCA_050013635.1 Thermoplasmata archaeon
TAGGCGTTCTCCTGCACGTCCCGCACGCGGCGACGCGAGCGTGGGGTTCCGGCCTCGCCCAGAGCGCGCAGGAGGGTCGACTCCGAAAGCGAGCCCGTGACCTTCCCCCCTTCCACGACCGGGATCTGCGAGATCGCGCGATGCTCCATCAGCTGCGCCGCGGTGTGGAGCGGGGCCGATCCATCGATCACCACGAGGTCCCGGGTCATCATGTCGCCCGCGGTGAGCCGGGGGGTCACGATCCCTTCCTGGGCCTCCAGGTACGCGAGGATCCGCTGGACGAGCTCGTACGACGGCCGGATCTGGCCGCGTTCGATCCGGGAGATCGTCGCGTCGCTCCGGCCCACCGCCCGCGCCAGCTCGCCCAACGGGATCCCGAGGGCGCGTCGTCGCTTGCGGATCTCGGCCAGGGACTCCATCGGTCCCGGGAACGGGCCGCCTCTTATGGGGCTTTGCGTGGCGGCGGGCCGAGGCCAAAGGGGCGTGCGCCCCCCGGCGGCCCACCCGGAGGCCCCTCTCAGGTTCGCGGAAAAATACATGCCTACCGGGGCCGTGGAGGGTACGAAGCCATGTCCCAACCCCGTCGGACCGCTTGGGTCGTCGCTCCCCCCGAGATCTGCTGCATCTGCCGGGAACCGCTCGGTCTCCCCACGGAGACGAGCGCCTGGAACGGTCGTCCGGCGCACCGGGACTGCGTCCGCATCCAGCTGATCCAGGGGGATCCGGCGTTCCGAGAGACGGGCGGGGAGTTCGAGGATGCCCCCGACGAGGGCGCCGACTCGATGGATGGGGTGCTGCCGCGGGACGACGAGGACAGCACGTTCGAGTGAATCCGAGGGCGCCGTGCCGGCTCGAGAGGGCTCGGCTGTCGCCACCGGCTCGACGCAACCCATAAGAACCCCCACCTTCGTGGCTAACGCTGAATTGGCCACGGTGGAGGTGTACGAATGCCCGAAGTAGTCATCACGTGCGACTGGACGATGATGACCAACCACAACGGAAAGGAGTTCCTCGGCTTCGGGACCACGACCCCCGCCTACATCCTGCCGGAGAGCGTCTACAAGCGTCTGTTCTTCCCGGACATGCCCGTGGACGAGAACGGGTACCCGCAGCAGGCCCCCTACGGGATGCGCAAGATCGAGGCGGCCCTGATCGACGGGGGCTTCGACGCGCGGATCGTCCACCCTTCCCATCTCGACAAGTACATGCCCGGCCAGGCGAAGGTGCTGCTGATCTCGGGGCACGACTACTTCGGGCTGAACCCCCCCGCGTCCACGTTCGGGGGGGTCATGCATCGCGATCCGCTCAACTGCGTGAACTTCAAGCGGATGATGACCCAGCCGGCGGTCGTCGAGGCCCGCAAGCAGGGGATGAAGATCATCGCGGGCGGCCCGTGCGCCTGGCAGATCGCTCCGCCGACCCGGATGAAGCTTCCGTGGATCCAGGAGTTCGTCGACTCCTTCGGCGGGATCGACTCGGTCGTCGAAGGCGAGGGAGACCTCTACGTCACGGAGATCGTCCGCAAGGCGCTCGCGGACGAGTACCTCCCTCCCCACGTCATCATGACGGCCAAGGAGGCGCCGAAGGTCGAACAGATCCCCACGATCAAGTACCCCAGCGTCAACGGGCTCGTCGAGATCGGTCGGGGGTGCTGCCGCGGTTGCTCGTTCTGCTCGGTGACGACGCGCCCCACCCGATGGTACGGGCTCGACAAGATCGAAGCGGAGCTCCGGGTCAACGCCAAGGTCCACGTCCGCAAAGGGATCTTGCATTCGGACGACGTCCTGTTCTACGGGAGCCCGAACATCATGCCCCGCGAGGAGAAGTTGATCCCCCTCCTCCAGTTGGCCAAGCGCTACTACGAACAGGTCGGATGGAGCCATGTCGCGATCGCCACGCTGATGACGAAGCCCAAGCTCCTCCCCAAGTGCGCCGAGGTGCTGATCGACGACAAGCAGAAGTGGTGGGGCGTCGAGGTCGGGGTGGAGACCGGATCCCCGCACATGATCACCGCCGCGATGCCGGGCAAGGTCGCCCCGTTCAAGGCCTCCCAGTGGCCCGAGCTCGTCGTGCAGGCGGCGGGCCTGATGAACGACAATCACGTCTATCCGGCGTGCACGTTCATCGTAGGTCTCCCCCAGGAGACCGAGGACGATGTGCTCAAGACGATCGACCTCATCGACGACCTTCGCGACTTCAAGGCCCTCCTCGTCCCGATGTTCTTCGTGCCGCTCGGTCACCTGAAGTCGCGCGACTGGTTCCAGCGCGACATGCTGAGCGACGTGCAGGCCGAGCTGTTGAAGCGCGCGCTCACCCACGGGATCCGCCAGTCGAAGGGGCTCCTCACGGAGTTCTTCGACTGGGAAGGAGCGCACACGAGGGCCTACCGGACCGCCTTCCGAGGGTTCATCGGATTCCTGGAGGTCATCGCCAAGATGCACGGGCTCTACAGCCCCACGAACCGGCCCGGCCGATCGATCGAGGACCCGAACCACTTCCCGGACCGGCTCCCGATCCCGACGATCCCCGTCCGCGAGTGAGCCCGCTACCGTTGCGCCCAGCGCTCGGGGTCGTCCTGGGAGTCGGGACGATGGACCGGCTTCGGGGGCCGGGCGCGGGCCGCCGCCGCTTCGTGTCCGGTCACGGTAAGCACCGTCTCCCGGCCGTTGCTGTCGTAGGCCCGCCAGCACCCCGCGTCGTACGGGTACCCCAGGATGATGTGTCGGCGGCCCCAGGTCCGGAACAGGTTCAGGTCGGCATCGGACGGGTGGAGGGCACCGGAGGGGTGCGAGTGGACCGTTCCCACGATGGCGAGATCGACCGGCAACATCATGAACTGGAAGTTGGCATGCCGCCGGCCCGAGGTCGTTCCCGGGAGCAGCAGGAGCTCGGCGATGACCCCCGGCGGATCGGCGCGGAGCATGCCGCCGAACTCGTTGGGGTAGGACGAGCGCGCCGTCGCGAGCGCGCTGTCCAGCGCGTTGCGCGTGATCACCGTGGGGGTGTCGCCCAGACGGGCGGCGCCCGGACCCGTCGGTTTACGCTGGGGGCGGAACATCGGCATGCGGCGCGTCCTCCTTCTCCTCCAACGGTTCGCTCCACGGCAGGATCCCCTTCCCGCGCAAGCGCGAGAGGTTGGTCGCCCCGAACCGGATGAAGCGGGCCCGGCGCGGGGAGCGGTAGGCGAGGACGGCCGCCCCGCTCGGCACGCGGGCCTCGACCTGGCCGTCGATCACCGCGAGCGATTCGTTCACCATGTTGTGGGGGCGCACCGTGATCGTGTGCAGCGGGTCGACGACCATCGCCCGGGCGACCGCCCGGAACGGAGCGATGGCGACGATGACGATCCCCTCGACCCCCGGCTCGACGATCGGTCCGAGGGCGCTGAGGGCGTAGCCGGTCGAGCCGGTCGGCGTGGCGATGATGACGCCGTCGGCCTGCAGACGGCCCACCGGTCGGCCGTCGAGGGCGATGTCGAAACCCCCCATCCTCGCGGGTCGGGCGGAGTGGATCACGACATCGTTCGTCGCGTCCGGCATCGACGTCCCGGCGGCCTGGACCGCGAGCTTCATGCGCTCCTCGACGAAGTAGTACCCTCGCAGGATGCGCCCGATCGCCGCTTCGTACTTGACCGCGTCGCGCCCATCGACCTCGGCGAGAACCCCGACGGTGCCCACGTTCACCGCGAGCAACGGCACGTTCGTCCGCTGAAGGGTCGCGAGATACGTACCGTCCCCTCCGATGGCGACGATCGCGTCGGCGGCGAGCTCGGAGAGCGCGACCCGGGGGAGCTTGGGATCGGCGGTGAGCCGAGGATCGTCCGCGATCACGATCTCGGCGCGGTCCGCGATCAAGGCGATCGTCCGCTGGACGAGCTCGAGGGCGGCCGGCTTCTCGGGGTTCGCCGTGATCGCGATCCTCACGAAGGACCTCCGCTCGTCCGCGCCCGAAGGAAGCCGAGATCTCCCCATGCGAGCACGCTCGTCCGCTCCTGTACCGTGAGCGGGAAGTGGTCGACCGACCGGCCCTGGACGTCGGAGATCCCGCCGCCCGCCTCCACCACGATCCGGTAGCCGGCGGCGATGTCGGTCGCCCGCAGGTTGCGGCTGGCCGGGACGTTGTCGAAGACGTAGCCATCGGCGGTCCCCTGGGCGACCTTTACGATCTCGAGCGACGCGCACCCGAGCGCCCGGATCCGGCGCGCTTGGCGCGACAGTTCGATCGTGCGATCCGAGGCGAAGCGCCCGAGGTTCGCGAAGAGGATCTCGGACTTGGGGTTCCACGGCCGCACCCGGATCGGTCGACCGTCCCGGAACGCTCCCCCGCCCCGGGTCGCCCAGTACGTCGTTCCGCGGTACAGGTCGTACACCACGCCCGTCTCGATCCCGCCGAGGTCGTCCCGGCCGAGCGCGAGGGAGATCGCCGCGAACGGGAGGTCCCGCAAGGCGTTCGTGCTCCCATCGATTGGGTCGACGACGAGCGTGCGGTCCCCGCCTCGACGGAGATGGCCGATCTCCTCGCTGAGGAAGTCCCAGTCGACCCCCTCCCGGTCGAGGACCGAAAGGATCTCCGCCTCGGCGACACGATCGAGCTCCTCGGTGGGGGAACCGTCCGCGCCCATCGCCACGACGTCCGCCCGGTGGGGGGAGCTGGACGCCTGGATCACCGCGGCGTGGGCGGCCGCGGCGATGCGAAACAGGATCTCCAGGTCGGGCGACGTGAGGCCGGGCACGACCGCGGGACGGTGGGGGCGCAGATGACGCCTTTGGCTCGCATCACGTTAAATCGCGGACCCGGCTCGCGCGGTCGATGGAGTTCCAGTTCCTCGGCGGCGCATCCGAGATCGGCTCGCTCGGCCTGGTCGTCCGCGACGGGGGCCGTACGCTGCTCTTCGACTACGGGATGACCCCGACCGATCCGCCGACGTACCCCCTGCGGGCGCCGACGAACATCGACGCCGTCTTCCTCACCCACGCTCACCTCGACCACTCGGGCATGACGCCGATCCTCTCCCGGCTCCCGAAGGCCCGGGTGATCGCCACGCCCGTCACGCTCGCGGTCTCCAACCTGCTCGCCCGCGACGCGCTGAAGATCGCTCGCCTCGAAGGGTACCTTCCCCCGTACGAGTCGCAGGACATCGGATCGCTGCACGCCAACGCGACCGCGGTCGACCGTCACGAGACGTTCCGTCACCGGGGGATCGAGGTCGAGCTCACGCCCGCCGGGCACATCCCCGGCGCGACGATGTTTCGGTACCGTGGAGAGAAGGACGTACTGTTCTCGGGCGACGTGCAAACGATCCCGACGTACCTGGTGAAGGGCGCCGAGCCTCTCGAGTGCGACATCCTCGTCCTCGAATCGACGTATTCGGGCAAGGAGCATCCGGACCGCAAGGAGACCGAGCGGCAGTTCCGCGACAAGGTCCGCGAGACGGTCGAGCGCGGCGGGAAGGCGATCGTACCGGCGTTCGCCGTCGGACGCGCGCAGGAGGTGTTGATGACCCTCGCCGGGACGGGGCTCGAGATCTACCTCGACGGGATGGCCCGCGCGGTCAACTCGATCTACACGGCGGCCCCGGAGTACCTCGCGGACCCGAAGCGGTTCCGGCGCGCGCTCGAGGCGGTCCACGTGATCGAGCACCAGGGCGAGCGTCGACATGCGGTACGCGAGGCCGATGTCATCGTCACCACCGGCGGCATGATGGACGGAGGCCCCGTGCTGTACTACGTCGGGGAGCTCTACCGCGATGCCAACTCGTCGATCCTGCTGACCGGCTTCCAGGTGGAAGGGTCGAACGGGCGCCAGCTGATGGACGAGGGGACCCTCACGATCGACGAGACGAGGATCCGGCCGGCGTGCGAACTGCAAAAGT
>JBEKEW010000089.1:0-5859 GCA_050013635.1 Thermoplasmata archaeon
TGATCCCTGTCGAGGGAGCCACGGTCGGGGAGGTGCTCCGCCGGATGACCGATGCTCACGCCGGCCTCCAGCGGCACCTGTTCACGCCCGAGGGCAAGCTCCGGAGCTTCGTCACGGTCTACCGGAACGACGAGGATGTGCGCTACCTCGAGCGCGACGCCACGCCCGTGAAGGATGGGGATGTCGTTTCGATCGTCCCCGCGATCGCGGGGGGTAGCGACGCGGGTCCGAAGGATCCGCGGGGGCTCCCGATCCCCCGTCGTGACGTCACTCCGGGGGCGCACCCTCGGACCCTTTCGAACGAAGAGGTACTCCGGTACAGCCGCCACCTCCTCCTCAGCGAGGTCGGGGTCGAAGGCCAGAAGAAGCTGCGCGACGCCAAGGTCCTCATCGTAGGTGCCGGAGGCCTCGGCTCTCCCACCGCGCTCTATCTCACGGCCGTCGGCATCGGTGAGATCGGGCTCGTCGACTTCGACCGGGTCGAGCTCTCCAACCTGCAGCGTCAGGTCCTCTACACCACCGCCGACATCGACCGTCCGAAGGTCGGGGCGGCCCGCGAGCGGCTCCACGCCATGAACCCCGCGATCCGCGTGGTCACCTACCCCGAACCGCTCACGGCGGCCAACGCGATGGAGGTGATCCGTGGCTACGATGTCGTCATCGACGGCACGGACAATTTCGCGACGCGGTATCTGGTCAACGACGCGTGCGTGCTGCTCGGCACGCCGAACGTCTACGGATCGATCTACCGATTCGAAGGGCAGGCGAGCGTCTTCGACGCCCGGGTCGGCCCGTGCTACCGGTGCCTCTACCCCCAGCCGCCGCCCCCGGGGCTCGTGCCGTCGTGCGCCGAGGCCGGTGTGCTCGGGGTGCTGCCGGGGATCGTCGGGGTCATCCAGGCGACCGAGACGATCAAGATCCTCCTCGGCGTCGGGGAGCCCCTGGTCGGCCGGCTGCTGCTCTTCGACGCCCTCGCAATGTCGTTCCGCGAGCTGACCGTCCGCAAGAACCCGGAGTGCGACCTGTGCGGCCCGCACGCGACCCAGAAGGGCCTCATCGACTACCAGGAGTTCTGCGGCGTGCCGGCCCCCGGTTCGGTCCCTGCCGTCGACCCGGGGGTTCCCGACGTGAGCGTCACCGAACTGGCGGAGGAGCTCGCTTCCTCCGACCCGCCGTTCCTGCTCGACGTGCGCGAGCCGGAAGAGTGGGCGATCGCCCACCTCCCGGGCGCCCACCTGATCCCGCGTCGGGCGCTTCCCGATCGCCTCGACGAAGTGACCGGGGCCCGGCGCGTTGTGGTCTACTGCAAGAGCGGGGCGCGCTCCGGCACGGCGACCCAGCTCCTCCTCGGCCTCGGATTCTCGGGCGTGCGCAACCTGCGGGGTGGGATCGACGCCTGGGCAAAGCAGGTCGACCCTTCGATGCCGCGCTACTAGGGTTGCCGTTCAGCCCGTCGCCGGCGCGGTCGGGGGCGCCCCGTCGTCGACCGAGAGCGGACCGCGATACGAGCGGACCCGACGGGAGAGCTCGCGCGCGAACGCCGGGGGGTCCCGTGGGGAGATGTACAGGGGCACTCCGCCCGCCGTGATCATGATCCCCTTGGACGTTGTGTAGATCGCGTCGATGCGCCCGAGCACGGGGGTCCACATGCGCCCGCGCCACCCCCAGGAGCCGAAGAATCCGCCGGGGGAGAGATCGCGGAAGTTCACGAACTGGATCTTGCGGACCTCGTGCAGGTTCACGCGGCGGGAGCCGAGGATCCGCGAGGCATGAAGGCGGTCCGCGTCCATCGTGTAGTGGGTGGAAAGATAGCGGGCGAGGAAGAACAGGATCATGGCGTAGAGCAGGTACGGGACGTACCACGCTCCCGAGATCAGGCTTCCCGGAACCGTGAGGATTGCGAGGATGAGGAGGACCAGGTAGGTGCCGATCACTCCGTAGGAGTAGCTCGCCCACGACCGGTAGCGGCCCTCTTCGTCGAGATGCGGCTCCAGCGCCGGGGCGGAGGGGTTCGTTGGTGCGCTCATCCGATCCCGCTCGTGGGGACTCTCCTGCGAGCGGGCTTACAGCGAGGTGGGGTTAAAGATTCCATCGCGCCCCTCTTCGCTGCGTTTCCGTCACCCCACTCCCGGGCGGGGAGACGCGAAGCATCTGGAAACGTGGATGGGTATGGGATTCTGAGCCGTTCCACCGGTTCCGGTGGATCTCCCGGAGCACGAGCCGGCCCCTGCCGATGGGATCTCGCAACCGGCAATCCCCCCCGACCACGTGACGCCTTCGAAGATCGAACAGGGTTCTCCCGGATCGATGCGGCAAGAGTCCGCGGACCGGGTGAAGGTCGCCGACCCTCCATCGACTGCGGTCCCGGCGTTCCGCTTGAAGTGCCGATCACCCTCGGGGTCCTTGCCCACGGGCGCGTTTCCCGAGGTCGGTCCGGGATCCTGCCGTTCGCATCTGCCGGGATTCGTTGGGCCCGCCGGACGAACAGCATGAGGTGACGCCGCGCCGATTCGGGCGCTGGACCCAATCTCGGGTCAGGGGCCCGGCTCATCTCGCCCGGAGCCATACATCCCTGTCGATCGGCCCACCTGGGCGAGATGGGCGACTACGCCACGCTCGGTCCCCGGGACTGCCTCTCCTCCAAGCTCGGCGGGGGCCCGACGTTCCTTGCGGACGGGATCGGTCGTCGCGTTCGGCGCTCGGACCTAGCACGCGAGCTCGGCCGACGCGTAGTTCCCTCGGGGGAGGAGGAGGACCCCTGAAGTCGGCGAACGATCTCGTACGCTTTGGCCACCTGTTCATCCCGTACGTAGATCAGTAGTTCGGGGCTCGCGGTCAGGAGCTCCGCGAGCACAACGTCGTTGAGCGCCAGCTCCCGGGTGAGAACCGCGAGCACTCCCCTCGTCTCCGAGGCCGCATCGGGGAACATCATGCTGATCTCCGAGAGCCGGTCGAGCCGCCGCCGCACCTTGTACCGGGTCAGTAGCGAGCGCACCGCCGGCTCCTGTCCCTGGTCGACGAAGAGCTTGATCGAGGTCCGGCCCACCACGAACTTCAGGGTGTCCCCTCGGTCGTACTCGAACTGGCCGATGATCCTCTGGAGATCGTGCAGCAGGGCCTTGTCCTTCTCGAAGTCGATGATCATGATCCGGTCCTTGAGGGTCACCCGGACCTCCGGATACAACTCGGGTCCCTCGCCTTCGAGGTCTCGGAAGTCGTATCTCCGAAGGGACGCGACGACCGCGTCGAGACCGTCGGGACCCCCCACGCCGTTCGCGATGAGGTGACGGGCGAGCGCCCGACGATTGATGAGCCCCGCCTGGTGGCAGATCTCGATCTCCGGATGGCGGCTCAGGAAGTTCCGGATCCCAAGTTCTATTTGGGACATTTGATGATGATATGTGACGATTCCATATCAAGGTTGGCGTTTGTGACACATGACTGAAGTACCGCGAACGCCTCCTCAACAGCCGGTGGTGCGACCGTGAGGACCGAGAGGATTCTTCTGGACCCTGAGGAGCTCCCGAAGCGATGGTACAACTTGGTCCCGGACCTCCGAGCTCCTCTCCCTCCTCCCCTCAACCCGGCAACCCGGGCCCCCATCGGCCCCGACGACCTGGCCCGGGTCTTCGCGAAGGAGGTCATCCGGCAGGAGGTCTCCACGGACCGGTTCATCGACATCCCCGAGGAGGTCCGGGAGGCGTACACGCTCCTGAACCGGCCCTCGCCCCTCCAGCGGGCGAACCACCTCGAAGCCTACCTGAAGACCCCGGCGAAGATCTACTTCAAGCGGGAGGACCTGAGCCCCACCGGCAGCCACAAGCCTAACACCGCATTCGCCCAGGCGTACTACAACGCCCGAGAGGGCGCCGAAGAACTGGTAACGGAAACCGGGGCGGGGCAGTGGGGCTCGGCGCTGGCCTTCGCCTCCAGCTATTTCGGACTGAAGTGCCAGGTGTTCATGGTCCGGGCCAGCTACGACCAGAAACCGTACCGCAAACACGTCATGAACCTGTTCGGGGCGGACGTCACGGCGTCCCCGAGCCCTCTCACCGGCTACGGTCGGGGAGTGTTGGCCGAGCGACCGGACCACCCCGGCTCGCTGGGAATCGCGATCAGCGAGGCGATGGAGTTCACCGTGGGGCATCCGCACGCGAAGTACGCCCTCGGTAGCGTGCTCAACCACGTGATGATCCACCAGAGCGTGATCGGCCAGGAGGTGGTCCAGCAGCTGGCCCAGGCGGAGCTGACCCCCGACTACATGATCGGGTGTGTCGGGGGCGGAAGCAACTTCGCCGGATTCGCCTACCCCATGATCGGGGCGCATCTCCACGAGCGCGCCGGTTCGACGGAGTTCATCGCCGTCGAGCCTACGTTGGTACCCTCGATGACCGGCGGTCGATACGATTACGACTTCGGGGACTCGGCTCAGATGACGCCGCTCCTGAAGATGTACACTCTCGGCTCGTCGTTCGTACCCCCGCCGATCCACGCGGGCGGCCTGAGGTATCATGGATGCGCGCCGACCCTCAGCGCCCTCGTGGATTCGGGAACCGTCCGTCCGATCGCGGTCGGTCAGGACGAATGCTTCGAAGCCGGACGCCTGTTTGCGCGGACGGAAGGGATCATACCGGCCCCCGAGTCGGCCCACGCCATCCGGGTGGCCATCGATCTCGCGCTCGAGGCGAAGCGGAAGCATACGGAGAAGACCATCGTGTTCAACCTCTCCGGGCACGGCCTCCTCGACCTGGCGGGGTACGCGGAGTTCCTCGAAGGACGGTCGAAAGCGGGAACGCCCCAGTCCTCCCTCGGACCGCGGTCCACTCCGACCGCCGCCCCCGAGGGCCCCCGCGTGCGAATCCCCTCGCACCCCGCGGGCTAGGGTCGCCCGGCCCGTAGAAGATCGGGAGCCGACGAGGCGGCTCGGCGCGGGACCGATCCTCCCGCTCGGGTGCGACGCCTACGGTCGCCCCGGCTGACCCGGACCGGGGGTCGCACCCCGACCCCCCGCCGGTCCCGACCGGCCGCGGCGTCGGACCCAGATCGCCACGACCGCGATCAGCACGGCGATGACGACAACTCCCACGATCACGAGGATCCAGGGGAAGCTCGAGGACGTCGTACTGGTCGGGCTGACCGTCACGAGGGCGACCGGCACCGGTGCGCCCTGGATGGTCGCCGAGCCCGATGAGGGGGAGACCGAGTAGCCGTGGGGTACGGTGACCGTGTATTCGTAGGTCCCGTTCGGAAGATGGAACGTCAGGGTACTGCCGAACGAGTCGTTCTCCCAGAAGAGGGAACCTGTCCCCGTCACATTGACCGACCAGATCAGCTCGGTAGGTAGACCGGTCTCGGTGAACGTCAGCACGTAGCTGTAGGCGTACGGGACCGAGACCGACCCAGCGGCTCCGTGGACCGTGAGCACCCCGCTCGCGTCCGACTGGGCGTAGAACGAGCCCGAGGGGTTCGACGTGTAGAGGTAGGTGCCGTTCGGCTCCTGGAAGACAATGCTGGGGGTGGTCGAGTACTCCGTGATCAGGTCCACCCTCACCGACCAGTTGGTCCCGCTGGGCAGGCCGGTCTCGGTGAACGTCACGGGGTACGTGGTCCGAATCGGCGCGAAGACGATCGGCTGGGTCACGTTCGCTCCGGCCACGTTCAGCGTACCGGACGACGGTGTCGCGACAAAGCCCACCACAGCTCCGAGCTCATACGGCCACGTACCGTTCGTCAGCAACCCCGCGAACACGATCGCACTTGTGGTCGAGCTCTGTTCCACGTCGTCCACCGTCACCGACCAGTTCGTTCCGGTCGGTAGCCCCGACCGCGTGAACGTCGCCGAGTACGTCGGGGCCTCTG
>JBEKEW010000090.1:0-5757 GCA_050013635.1 Thermoplasmata archaeon
AGTTCGAGGCCCTCGCGGGCATGGGAAGAGATCTTGCCGGCCGAACGGGTCACGGTGAAGTCGGAAAGGGCCGCGGGAACGAAGATCGCCGAAGCGGCGCGCAGCTTCGCGGCCCGGCTCCGGGCCAGTGCCAGCAGGTCGGGGACGCCCCTCCAGCTCCGTGTGGACACGAACGACGGCACCTGGACCTGCATCGACCCCATCCAGAGTTCGACGTCGGCTCCGCGGTAGTGGGCCTCGGTCGCGAGGGCGACCCCGGTGGCGCCGCTGCTTTCGTTCGTGATCGAACGGACGGGATCGATCGACTCCCGCGCGGCCCCGGCGATGACGATGACGGGCCGACCGGCCCAGGGGCCTTGCGCGGCCCGGTGCAGGACGGCGGCCGCGACCTCCTCGGGCGTCGCCAGCTTCTCCTCGCCTTCGGTGGACTGGCTTCGTATGATCTCGACGCCCCAGGAGCGGAGTTTCTCCAGGTTCTCGCGGACCGCGGGGTTGAGCCCCATGTGCGCGTGCATGGCGGGGGCGAGCAGGATCGGGACCCCTCCTCCGAGCGCGACCGAGGCGCAGGCGGTGACGGGCGTGTCGTCGATCCCGTGGGCGATCTTCGCGATCGTGTTCGCCGTCGCGGGTGCGATGAGGTACAGGTCCGCACGTCCTTCGCCGGGGCCGAGCAGGGTGACGTGCTCGACGTTCCCGGTCAGCTGGACGACGGGAGGGTGGCCCGTGGCGAACTCGATGACCTCGGGGGTCACGAGGCGCAGGGCCTCCGGGCTCATCACGGCCACGACGTCCGCGCCGTGCCGGATCAGCTCGCGGGCGATGCGGGGGACCTCGATCGCGGCGACCGATCCGGAGATCCCGAGCACGATGCGTCGCCCGGCCAGGAGGGACGACGCTCGGCCGCGGATCGCGTGACTCGGGTGTACCATGAATCCTCGCACCGGGCGGGCGTCCCGAGGCTCCCGCGTCAAGTAGGCCCCCGCGCCCTTAAGACGGCTGTTCCGCTTCGGCGCCGGATGGTGGTCGCCCGAAAACCCTCCGCGCGGCGCGCGGCCCGCCGCACGGCTCCCCCGGTGGCGCCGATCGAGGGCCAGGAGCTCCCCGTGGTGGGCCGTTCCTCCGAGTCGTCGTTCGTCGCACTGCCGGCGGTCCGGGTCGCTCCGGCCACCGTGGCCTCCCGGCAGGTGCGTCGAGGGGTCGTCGTCTTCGATCTGGACGGGACGATCCTGGACGACCTCTCCCTCATCAGCCACGTGGCGGCGGACGTCCTCAACAAAGCGTTCGGGACCCCACCCGAAGAGGGGCGGGTCCACTACCTCGCCACCACCGGGATGCCGTTCGAGGCGCAGCTGGCGCAACTGTACCCGCACGCCCCCGCGGCGTTGCGCGCATCGACCGCCCGCACCTTTCACCAACGGAAGATCGCCGAAGCGTATGCCCACGCCGGGCCGTTCCCCGAGATCCCGAAGCTCCTCAAGCGCCTCGACCGGGAGCGGTGGACGATGGTCATCTCGACGGGGGCGGAAGCGGAGATGGCCGACCTGATGCTCGAACGGGAGGGGCTTCGATACTGGTTCGAGGACGTTCTCGGTTCGAAGGATGGGACCAAGCGCGAGCATCTGGTCGAGTATCGGCGCAGGTACCCCGGCGTGCCGATGTTCCTCGTCGGTGATTCACGGTTCGACATGGAAGCCGGGCGCGAGGTCCCCGGCGTGATGCCGGTGGCCCGGGCGTCCAGCCTCCACGGCTGGGGCCTCACTCCGGAGGACCTGCGCCGGTGGGGTGCGGGTTGGGTCGAGTACTCGTTGACCGGGCTCCCCGAGGCGCTCGCCGCCCTCGAGGTCGGCTCGGCGCCGGTTTCGAAGCCGCGTTCGAACACCGGGCGCTCGGCGCGCGCCCGCGGTTCGAAGTAGGGCCGGGACCGAGAGTCTCAGGAAACGGGGGAGGGCCCCGTCTCTCTTTGAACCCGGGTCGAGGGATCCACAGTCCCCCAGGATAGGCCAAGCTACCCCATCCCGGCCACGGCGGCTGGAGTTCGGACCAAGATGAAAAGCCTTGCCCGCGTGCGAACGGATCGTCGGCTCGGCGGTTCACGGAGGCAGCGCGGAGTTCTCCCGCTCCAGGAACGCGCGGCGCGCGCTCCGTTCCGCTCGGCCGACGTAGACGAAGAACGCACCGAAGCCGACGCCGACCGCCGTGGATAGATAGAGATAGAGCCCGTCCCAGCCGACCCCCACGGCGGCGAGCGAGGCGAAGTATACCGCTCCGATGGCGACGAGGAGCGCACCCCCCAGGACGAAGACGGTCTCCCTCAGCATTCCCCCGTGCCTCCCCCGAGGCCCCCTACGTTCCGGCGGCATAAGCCGTCGCCGGTCCCGCACGATCGTCGTGCCCGCGCCGTTATGACCTTCTCCGATGCTCGGGGAGCGATGGAGTACGCCGCGTTCGGTTCCGTCGACCTCGAGGCGCTCCGGTGGCTCCGCACGACCCCCACCGCTCTCGAGTTCCACCTTCTCGCAGGTGACGCGACGCTCGCCTCGCTCGCCGGTTCGAAGCCGCACGGATCGCTCGCGCTGGCGGAGACCCGCGAATCCCAGTGGACGATCAAGCGGATCGGGTTCCTGCATCCCCACGTGACGGTCCGGCGCACGGGGGAATCCAAGGACCTCGCCCGACTCTCCAACCATATGAGCCACCACCGGATCGAGCTCGCCGGAGGCGCGACGTACGACTTGAAGCGGGCGGGACTCCTCGTTCCGGCGTGGCAGCTGTTCTCGAAGACCGGCGAGGAGCTCCTGCATATCGAGCCCGTACGAGAAGGTCGCCGGCTCGATGGCGGCACGGCCCAGGTCGCGGCGGCCGCGCGCAACCTCGCGGAGCTGCCGCTGCTCTTGGTCCTGACGTGGTATTTCATCGTGCTCGCGTGGAGCGAGGACGAAGCCGTCTCGGAATGGACGGACCACGTCGAGAGCCGGTTCTAGCCCACTCCTCCGCGCTCCGGATCAGGTCCCCGTCGGGAACCCGACCGCGGCGAGCAGGCGGGGGATCATGATGTCGTACCTCGGCCCCTTGTCGAAGTGACCTCCGGCGAACTCCTGGTGGTCGATCGACACGCCCTGCCGGCGGGCCTCGGCCGCGAACACCCGCGAGGCGACGTCCAGGCCGAACTCGTCCTTGAGACCCCCGTCGGCGTAGATGTAAGCGAGCGAGCGGAGCGCCGAGCGATACCGCTCCTCGCGGATCATCCGCACCGGGTCCCAGGCAAGCCATTTCGCCCAGATCCCGTCGCGGATCTCCCCCGAGTCGAGGTCGAACGGGAGGTCGAACCGGCCGGGCTCGGAATCGATCGGGGAGTAGCAGGAGGCGTACGCCATCGTCGAAAGTGCCTGCACGTCCTCGTTCCTGGGACCGAAGCCGTCCACGGGGGCGTGGAACAGCTTGTGCAGCAGGGCCGCGGGGCCTCCCGCCTTGCGGATGGCGCGAAGCGCGTGGGGGAAGTCCGGCGGGTAGCAATACTCGAAGTACATGTCGCCCGCGTTCGAGGCGGCCGCCCGGAACAGCCGAGGGTGCCGCAACGCGAGGACCAGCGCTCCGTACCCACCGCTCGACGTGCCCAGGGTCACG
This sequence comes from Thermoplasmata archaeon, assembly GCA_050013635.1. GTDB lineage: Archaea > Thermoplasmatota > Thermoplasmata > Lutacidiplasmatales > UBA184 > Lutacidiplasma. Next base: position 3,625 of record JBEKEW010000090.1, read on the forward strand.
GTCGGGCCGGTACGGTACTTCTCCTGCACCATCGGGACGATCTCCTGGACGACGTAGTCCTCGTAGCGACCGGTCGCGCTCGAGTTCAGGTACTGGCTCCCTCCGAGGGTCGTGAGACAGTCGGGTCCCACCATGACCGCCTCGGCCGCGGCACCCGTCCGGATCAGGCGATCGAGGCGCGCGACGAGCGACTCCCGAAGGTACTCGGGAGCGCGAAAGTGGCCCGGACCGGATCCGGAATATCCCGAGAGCAACACGAGCAGCGGTCGACCTTCGGTGTGCCCCGAGGGGGGAACGTACACCGGTACGTCCCGCTCGATCGGATCGCCCCACGGGTTCCCTCGCAGGACCGAGCTCGTGAACCGATGGGTCGTGATCGTACCTTTCAGCGGGAGAGGGAACATCTGTTCGGTCCGTGCATCGATCGGGACGTTCCACGACATGCGACGCCCAACCTCGGCCGGGGCTTACGGCTTCCGCCTCCGGCGGCGGTGGAGCTCCCGTAACGGATTCGTTGAATAGGGCGGTCGGCTCGTGGGTCCGGGCACCGAGATGGAGCGATGGGGCGCGGAGGCGTTCCGGGGAGAGCGACTCGACCGCCCCGGTGACTGGGGCGTCTGCTTCCTCGCGGAGTGGTGTCCCTTCTGCATCGATTACCTACGGCGGTTCAAGAAGCTGGACGGAGCGGCCGACTTCCCCATCGCGGTCGCGGACGTCACCGACCTCGAGAGCCCGCTGTGGGAGATCTTCCGTCTGGATGTCGTGCCGACCCTCGTCGCGTTCCGGGGCGGGACGGCGATCTGGCGGAAGGATGGGGTCCACATGGTCGGCCTCCGAGAGGAAGATCTGGGTGAGCTGCGCGCGGCCCTCTCTCGGCCGCACCCCCGAGGGACCGATGCCCCGTAACGGATCGAGGGGCCCGCCGACCGGGGTCTTGAGCCCCCACGCCCTCCGGGCCCGCGCGGCCACTCCCCCCACTTCGAGTTCGGGCGGACCCAAGCGGGTGGCGCTCGTCACGGGGGGAGGAACGGGCCTGGGCCTTGCGATCGGGGAGGGGCTCGCGGACGACGGCTACGACCTCGCGATCGCGAGCCGTTCCACCGAGCATCTGGCCCGGGGGGCAACGAGCCTGCGTCGGCACGGAGCCCGGGTCCTCGCGGTCGCAACGGACGTCCGGGAGCCGACGCAGGTCGACCACCTCCTCGCCGAGATCCGGAGCGAGTACGGGCGACTGGACGTTCTCGTCAACAACGCGGCCGGCAACTTTGCCGTCCCCGCCGAGTCGTTGTCACCGAACGGGTGGCGGGCCGTCGTCGGGATCGTGCTGGACGGGACGTTCTTCTGTTCCCGGGCCGCGTTCCCTCTCCTGGCCGCGTCCACGGAGGCGTCGATCGTCAACGTCGTCGCCGCGTATGCGTGGATGAGCGGGCCGGGGACCGTCCATTCGGCGGCCGCCAAGGCCGGAGTGCTCGCCCTCACCCGGACCCTCGCCGTCGAGTGGGCCGCCCGCGGCATCCGGGTCAACGCGGTCGCCCCGGGGCCGGTCCGCACGGAGGGCACCGATCGCCAGCTGTGGACGTCGGAGGAGCTGGTCGATCGGGTTCGTAGGGGGATTCCGATGGGGCGGTTCGGGACCCCGGAGGAGATCGCGGACGCCGTCCGCTTCCTCGTCAGCCGCCGGGCGAGCTACATCACCGGTCAGGTGCTCGCGGTGGACGGCGGTCAGTGGCTCGGGAAGGGGGTCATGGACCTCCTCGGACCCGTGTCGTCCGACGGTGGGCACCACCCTGGTAGGGGCGGACCGGGACAGGGCGACGGGCCTCCCGGACCCGGGCGGCGGCGGATCCCCACCGGTTCGAGGCGGCGTGCTCGGTCGCCCGTAGCTACGTCTCGGTGATCGGACCGCGGCCGCGCCCGTGCGGTCCTACACGGGCTACATGAACGGAACATCGCGTTCCACCAGGAACGCCACGAGGGTCGCGACGTAGAGGTCCGGATGGGTGATCTGAGGGTCGTGGCCGGCGTCCCTCATTCGCCGGACGGTCGAATTGGGAAGCGCGCGGTCGAGGGCCGCATTCATTCGATGCAGGAAGCCTGGGCTCGCGGTCCCCTCGGTGAGGAGGATCGGCAGCA
>JBEKEW010000091.1:0-6780 GCA_050013635.1 Thermoplasmata archaeon
TTCCTTCACACTTCGTGGGGGACGCAGTCCCTGGCCAATTTAGAACGTTGTCCGGAGGGCGGGAGGTCACCCTCGCTTTGTAGTCTCAGAGGTTCACGCACGCCCGTGCGAGACTAATCCACCCCTTTCGCACACTGACGCTTTCGCATCGGTCGATATGGCTCTGAGTCGGGTAGAGGGCGATGTTGTTGGAGGATCGTCGGGTGGCAATTGAGGCCAAGCTCGTGGATTACCGTGCCCAGCTCGAATCGGCCCCAGGCGGAAACGAATCGGGGCAGTGGTTGGAAGGAGGGCGGGACCTATCTCGCAAGGACGCCAACAAATTCCTTCTCTGTAGCTACATCGCCGGTCAATGGCACGACAGCGTCGCAGCGCGTAAGGTCAAGGAGTTCGTCGAGTACGAACTGCAGGACCCTGAGGACCTCTGGACTGAGATCCTTGGATTAGGGATTGGTCCATGGAGAGGCAGTTTCTTCACCCGACCAATGCACCGTTTTCCGGACCGGCATGATGGGATCTGGACCCTGGCCGAGAAGATGGTTCGCGATTACGAAAGCGACGCGCGGCGCATCTGGCAAGATCAGGACGCGCTACGTACGTTGGATCGGCTGAGAGAAGACCTCGCGTTCGGCCCCCAGACCTCACGAATGGCAGTCGGGGGCCTGTTTGACGAGGGATTGGTGGATGGGTCCTGCGATGTCAAGGCCGATGTACACGTTCGGCGAGTCGTGGGGCGATTATGCGCTGCGCGCGAGTTCACGGATGGCGAGGCCACTGTTGCCACGCGTGAACTCCACCCTCATTGTCCCTGGACACTCGATTGGCCGCTGTGGAACATCGCGAAGGACTATTGCAAGAGTGCCTCGCCGAAGTGCTCAGACTGTCCGACCCGGACAGTCTGCACGTACGGAGGCGGCCAACTTCCCGCAACCGCATAGAGAACGCGCGGCGACAAAGTTGGCGAGGGTGAGCGACCCTGTTGCATTACGGTCTCCAACTTCAGCGGCAAAGCGAGGGCCACCCCGAACCAAACAAGTGCTCACCTGGGAGGGTGGATGATATCCGCAGACGCTCTTGGAGCGGAGAAGGTACCTTCATGACACCGAGCCCCCGAAAGCGACCAACCCCTGCCAGCAAGAAGCGCCACCAGAAGCAACGCCAGCGAAGGATCGCGGCGCGAAGACGTCAGGTTCCGCTCGGCGGAAACCGGGGCGGCCACCGGACGACGTAGCCCTCCACCCAGCTCTCACTGCACTCAACGGCTCCTGAACCGAGGTCTGCCTCGCTTCCGGGCTCCGAGTTAGCTCGCTCGCCCCGTGGCCTGGGCCGACGCGACAGTCTATGACGACCGACGACCTGGGAGAGCCGGCCGGGTACCGTGCAGCGGATGTCGTGGGTGGCGGTTGGCTCCTTGGCAGCCCTCCTACTATCGATGACGGCCTACAGCTACGATCCGCTCCCCGGTTCGTGGGCCGGTACCAATTGGCAGACCCCGGGGCTCTGGCTCTCCATGACGATCCTCGCGATCGGTCTCGTGTGCTTCGTGGTGTGCCTCATCAGCGGACTCATCACGATACTCAACTGGGGTGTCGACCGGCCGCGCGATAGGAGCGGAGATCACTGACGTCCTGTGGGGTTGCGCTCCGCGGGCGAGGTCGAACAGGGCTTGGGCAGACCTGCGAGATCGACCGGGCAAAACGGACGGGTTGCGCTGGGGTCAGGTGTGCGCCTGAAGAGCCCGTCAGCCGCCCGATTCGGTCGTCGCCCGCGCCTCCTCCGGTCATGGGTTCAAGTTTGCGAGCGTCATCGGTGAACTGATCGCGAAAGGTGTGCGCACGGGCAAGCTCCCGCCGACGCTCGCTCCGTTCGGTCTACCCCGGTCGACGTGACTCGGGGAGCAGGAGGCCCGACCGCGGGCCGTTCGGTGTGAGAGGATTTACTACCACCTTCCGATACCGTCCAGATGCCGGGCTACAAGCGCCCCTGTCGATTCTGCGGCAAACTGGTGGACGATACCTCGGTCGTCTGTCCCTTCTGCGCTCGGGCCCACCCGCTACAACCGGTATGTCCGTACTGCGTCGCCCCCATCGATCTTGCGTGGTCGGTCTGTAACACCTGCAAGAAACCCCTCACGATCCCGTGCCCGAAGTGCGGGACTCCGGTGGGACCCGACACCGACGTCTGCGAGAAGTGCCGGACCACCGTCCGCTACCGCTGCCCCAGCTGTGCAGCTGTGATCGCCCTCGACTCCAAGCGATGCGAGCGCTGCGGGGCGAAGCTCAAGGATTTCTGGAAAGCTCAACGGTCCTGAACGAAGTCCGCTTACTGGGGATTTAATATACAGGGCCCCATCAAGCACAGGGGCAATCCCGATGGCGCTGCTCGAACACCCAAAGAATGTGGACGACCTGAGCAACGACAAAGGATTCCAGTGGACGTTCCACTGCGATGTCTGCGGAAGCGGCTACGACACCACGTTCATCGCTTCGAAGAGCGCCGCCTCGTCCCGACGGTTCGGATTCTTGAGCTCGGGTATTTCGGCGATCGGGAGCGCGGCCAGTAGCGTCGGGAGCAACGTCTCGAGCGGGCTCGGAGGAGCGAGCCAGGCCGCCGGAGCGACCAGCCAGTTCCGCGGAATGTCCGCCGATTGGCACAAGGAGCACGACAACGCCTTCGTCCAAGCGGTCAACGAGGCGAAGGTCCACTTCAAGCGGTGCCCGAAGTGCAAGAACTACGTCTGCGCGGACGACTGGAACGAGGAGGCGGGCCTCTGCACCACCGATGCTCCGTCGCTCACCGCCGAGATGCAAGCTACGAAAGCCCAGGTCCGGGTCGAGCAGATGCAGACCGCGGTCAAGGCTCAGCCCCAATTCGACGGCGACACGACCGATCGCTCGACGATCTGTCCGGCGTGCGGCAAGCCCTCGGGCGTGGGAAAGTTCTGCAACAACTGCGGACAACCGCTTGGGCTTCGCGTCTGTCCGAAGTGCCAGCACCAGAACCCCACGACCGTCAGCTTCTGCGGGGAGTGCGGCACCAAGCTCGGGTGACGGGGTCGACCATCGTGTGCCAATACTGCTTCTCCGAGCAAGGGTGCGACCACGGAACGGGCCCGAACCCGTCCTCCGCTTGCGCTTGCTCGCTCACCGGGCCGAACCGGTGCCCGGAGTGCGGGTGCGAATGCCCTCCATGGTACTGGGGCCTCGGGTTCGTAGGCCCCGGCAGCATCCGATCGTTCTTCGGTGTCGGCGGTGACGATAACCCGGGCTTCTCCGCGTACCCCGCGTCGAAGCAACAACTGGTGGACGCCGCCCGGGAGATATTCGAAGGGGCGGACGAATACATGGCCGACATCGACTGGCTCTCTGCAAACCTTCCCGACCGGACCTTTCGGGACCAGGGCGAAGTCCTCGCAGCACTGACCTCGGTCGTTGCATGGCGGGGGAGCGACTCTTCCGTCCTCGTGAGCGCTTTGCCGATGACCGCCATCGCCGTCGGGACCCGACTGGTGGTCGGCCCCGACCAGTCGGTCGTGCTGGTGGGGAAGGACGGGCGACCGCTGGATAGCTTCGGGCCTGGCGAACACCCGATCTCCCGCGAGAGTGCTCCACTCGCGGCGGGCGTGTCGCGAGCGCCGGCGCCCGGACAGAAGAACCTGGTGATCTCCGCCCGGCCCGTCTTCGCGTCCACCCAGAAGATCCAGACGCCGATCAACCACACCGGTAGAACGCGCTCGGGGCAGGGCGTCTCCATCCGCGGCAGCGTGACGTACTCGATCGACTCGCCGGCCGTCTTCCTCTCCAAGATGGGGAATCAGCTCCGGGAGCTCTCCGTGACCCAGGGAGGGACCGAGGCGAACCGAATCCTGGGAACGGTGCTGGACCAAGCCCTCTCGTCCCACGAGCTCGGCGAGCTTACCGGATCGAGTGCTATCCTGGGCGATGCCGTCCGGTCGGGGGCGGCCCAAGCCGGCCTCCACACGTGGGCGGTCAACTTCGACTCGGTGGCCCCGCTCTCCGCGTCGGACCAGATGACCTCCATTCAAGAAGCGCAACGTCGAGCGATGGCGAACATGCCTCCGGAGATGCAGGCCCGGATCGCGGCGCAGATGGCCGCGGCCATGAGCCAGGCTCAGGCATCCCGCGGGATGAGCTCGGCGGGGCCGGGCCCGGGAGCAGGACCGGCTGCGGCATCTTCGCGGGCGCCGGTTCCTTCGGGCACCCGACCGTGTCCGGCCTGTCATGCCCCGAACCCGCCCGAAGGCAAGTTCTGCCAGACCTGCGGCCAACCTCTCGGCTCGAAGCGCTCGTGCTCTAGCTGCGGGAAAGAAGCGGAGCCCGGCGTGAAGTTCTGCGGGGGCTGCGGGAGTCGATTGTCATAGGATGAGTGGGCGGGAATCCCGTCGGGGCTTGTGTCCCGACGTCCATCAGTGCTCATCCGTCGCTGCTCGTGATCGGTCGGCGATCGCGCGCGCGACCTGAGGATGCGCCCCCGGACGGCGGTAAGACGGTCGCACTCGTTCCGGGGCCGCGGTCACCGTAGAACTGGCCCAATGCGGACGCCCGAGGACCGACTCGGAGCGACAGCGGCCCGCCATCCCACCCCGTGTGTCACCGTGCACGCGGGGCTCTCCGTCGAACGGCCTTGAGCGATGGGTTATATGGCCTCGGCGAGAAAGAGTGGCTGATGGCGAACGTTGCCGTCCCGGAGGTCCAAAGAGCCCGCGTCGTCGTCGACGCGGAGAGGTGCAAAGGCTGCGACCTCTGCGTGGTGGTGTGTCCGCAGCGGAACCTCCACCTCTCCGATTCCATGAACCGGAGCGGCTTCCACCCGGCCGAGTTCCGCTTCCACGGAGAGAAGGGCGACTGCACGGCGTGCGGACTCTGCTACTGGGTCTGCCCCGACTTCGCGATCGCTGAGGTATCGAGGTGGAAAGCGTGACCGAGACGCGCGCCTTCCTCAAGGGAAACGAGGCGCTGGCCTTGGGGGCCCTCCATACGGGAATGAACGCCTATTTCGGCTATCCGATTACGCCCTCGAGCGAGGTCCCGGAGGTCCTCGCGACCGAGTTCGGCAACCCCCAGTACCCCGGGTTCAAGGTGTTCCTCCAAGCGGCGAGCGAGCTCGAGGCCATCAACATGGTCATCGGAGCCGCCTCGACGGGGGCGAAGGTCATGACCGCCACCTCCGGTCCCGGGTTCAGCCTCAAGCAGGAGGGGATCTCCTACGCGGCGGGGATGGAGCTCCCGATGCTCATCGTCGACGTGAACCGAAGCGGGCCGGGCCTCGGAAACCTCGGGCCGGAGCAGAGCGATTACTTTCAGGCGACCAAGGGAGGAGGACACGGCGGGTACCGCAACATCGTCCTCGCGCCGGCTTCGGTGCCGGAGATGGCGTCCTTCCCCGCGCTGGGCTTCTCTCTGGCGTTCAAGTATCGGAACCCGGTGGTCATCCTCGCCGACGCCTTCCTCGGCCAGCTCAAGGAGGATCTCACGTTCCCCGAGGTCCCCGCTCCGAAGTTCGACGTATCCTGGGCGACCACCGGGGCCCGCGGCCCCGAGCGACACCTCCTCCTTTCGATGCATCTCGATCTCCCCGATCAGGCCCGCCACTCCGAACACCTCCGGTCCAAGTACGAGGAGGTCGCTCGTGTGGAGCAGCGGTCCGAGAGCCTCCGGACCGACGACGCGGACGTTGTCCTCGTCGCCTACGGGATCACCGCGCGCCTGTGCCGGAGCGCGGGGTCCAGAAGTTCGTCGTTGTCGAACTCAACATGGGCCAGATGGTGGAGGACGTACGGCTCGCGACCGGGGGCCGCGCTCGCGTAGAGACGGTGCAACGGCTGGGAGGCCTGCTGCCTTCGTCCCTGGACCTCGTTCACCAAGTGGAGGCAATGGCCCGATGATCGAGATCGAGGGACACTACGAGGCCAAGCTCGGCCATCTCCCGACCCTGACCAGCAAGCCCACCCACTACTGCGCCGGTTGCGAGCACGGGACCTTGACGCGGCTCATCGCATACGCGCTCAACGAACTCGATGCGCGGGAGCGCACGGTCCTCGTCGACTCGGTCGGTTGCAGTGTCCTCGCGCATGAGTACCTGAACGTCGATGCCGTCCAGTCCCCCCACGGGCGGGCCCCGGCCGTGATGGCGGGCATCAAGCGGATGCGGCCCGACCTCCTGGTCTTCGCGGTCCAAGGAGACGGGGACGCCGTCTCCATCGGCCTGGCCGAGCTCATCCACGCGGCGAACCGGGGCGAGGCGATCACCATCTTCCTCGTCAACAACGCGATCTACGGCATGACGGGGGGCCAGCTGGCTCCGACGACGCCGGCGGGGATGATCACCACAACCTCGCCGCGCGGAAGGGACGTCGCCCTCACCGGCCCACCCATGGACGCGACCAAGCTCGTCGCCAGTCTCGAGGCGCCGGCGTACGTGAAGCGGGTGCTGCTGCCCGTGACCCCGACCCCGACGGCCGACTTCTACAACGCCCGCGGGTCGATCGAAGGCGCCCGGAGCATCCAGAACGCGTTCCGGGTCCAGGAGATGGGCGGATTCTCCTTCGTCGAGTTCGTCAGCACCTGCAACGTCAACTGGAAGATGTCGATCCTCGCGTCCAAGCGGTACGCGACCGACGTATTGGCGAAGATCTTCCCGCCCGGTCTCTACAAGGACAAGTTCGGCGTGGAGAAGCGATGAAGACCGAGTTGATCGCCGGCGGCCACGGAGGCCAGGGGGTCCTGGAGCTCGCGAACTGGCTCGCGTACTTCCACGTCG
>JBEKEW010000092.1:0-5676 GCA_050013635.1 Thermoplasmata archaeon
GAGCCACTCGACGACGGTCCCGTTCTGGATGTGGACCGGGTTGATGGAGATCGCGTCGAAATGGGCCTGCGCGGCCTCCACCGACGCGACAACGTCCGCGATCGCTTCGCCTTCTCCGAGGTACGGGGGTTTGAGGAGCAGGTACGCCTTGGCCCTCATGCCGGCCGCGCGGACCCGGTCGCCGGCCGCGAAGTACTCCTCCGGCGAGGAGCCCTTGTTGACGAGGCGTGCGAGCACGTCCGCGTTCGCCGACTCGAGACCCAGGGCGACCTCGATCTCCCCGGGGAAGACGTCGGAGAGGGGGTGGAGGATCTCCGGGGTCGTGAACTCGGGTAGGGTTTCGAACAGGAACCGACGGGCCTTCCCCGCGAACGCTCCCACGATCCGACGGCGGCTGTCGGCATCTACCTCCCGATCATCTAGGAAGCTTCCCGAGGTGTACACTTTCACGTACGGCTCGCCGTGGTAGCGACCGAGGGCCTCCTCGAGCTGGTGCGCCAGCTCCGCGGGAGTGGCGGAGCGGCCGAGCGTGTCCTTCGCGTAGCCGCACATCGAACAGCCCTTCAGGTCGGCCCAATAGCATCCGCGCGTCTTCAGGATCAGGACGAACGCGCGCACCTCCTCGCCCTCGAGGGTCTCCGCTTCGACCCACTGGTTGACGAACTGGCGCGCGGCGTCCGGCGGGGCGGGCGCCGGACGACGTTCGTCGGCGACCGACCGGGCGACCGAACGCGCGCTCACGACTCCTCCAGCTCGACGGTGACGTCCATCCGGTCGGCGAGGTGCAACGTCTCCCGCAACGACTCCGGGGCGACGAACTCTACGACATCGTCGTAATGGGTCCGGTCCGGGCGGATCAGATGGCACGGCCGGTCGTTGAGGCGGGCCACGTAGCACGTCGCCCCGCCGAACGTTCGGTCGCCGGCGTGGAAGCCTTCGATCCGGATCCCGACCCAATGACGAACGAGCGCCACCTGGCGCCGTGCCTCGCCCTCGATCCGGACGTTGAGCGTCCCCGGGAACGGCATGTAGCCGACCCGGGGGGGGAACTGCTCGGCATAGCCGGGCTGCGAGAGATAGTAGCGACCCTCCCCGAGGCCCGACGTGACCTGACCCTGGAAGGAGACCCGGGCCGGGCCGTCGAAGATCCGGTGATAGCTGTGATACTCGGCGCGTAGCGCATCGATCCCCTCGGAGGTGAGCGCAAGCTTCGGTCGTCGGCCGACGAAGGTCCGTGTGAGATACCCTTGCTTCTCGAGGGCGACGAGGTACCGGTCCGCAGCCTGCTGGCTCGCGCCGATCCTTTCCCCCACCTGGCGTGACGTGAGTCCGAGGGGCGCCCGATCGGCACCCGCGAGCGCGAGCTGTTTGAGAACCGCGAGCTCCTCGCCCCGCGTACGCAAGCGCGCGCGGACCGGCTCGGCCGTGGGACGGGCGTCGCTCACGGGGCCTTCGCCGGCACTCGGCCCGGCGCATGGAGGCTCGTCACGCTCGAGCCGCGCACGATCAGGCGACCGAGGCGGCGGGTCAACTCCGGGGTCGATTCTTCCGAATGGTCGAGCACCAGATTGAGGTGCTCGTCCATCCCGAGGAGCTCTCCCGAGATCGTTCGTCCGTCCTTGAGGACGAGCGACACCCGCTGGTGGAGGGCCTGTTCCAGAGCGTGCGCCGGGCCGGTCGCCATCGTGAACAGAAGTGGGGGGGCTTCCTTAACCTTTCCCGGAACGCGGCCGGGCAAAGCGATATCCCCGCCCCCCTCCCTCACGAGTCGATGCCGGGGGCCACGTCCTCGCCGAAGGGACCCGGGGACGTCCTCGTGGGCTCGACCCGGATCAGCTACGTGGGGGGCGAAGAGGGCACGCTCGTATACCGCGGGTTCGACGTGCGGGAACTGGTACCGGGGACGCCCTACGAGTCGCTGGTCCACCTGCTCCTGTTCGGGGATCCGCCATCCGAGGACCCGTCCCGACGTGTTTGTGCGGCGCTCGAGGAAGCACGCCGCTTGCCCCCCGCGCTACGGGCGGCCGTCGACGCGCTCCCACCCGGGCGACCTCCCCTCGAGGCGATGCACACCCTGCTCTCGATGATGGGCGACGGGAGTTACGGGTACCCTCCGACGCTCGAACAGGGATACCAGCTGATCGCGCGCTTGCCGGTGATCTTCACCCGGTATCTCCGACGGTCCAGGGGAGACACTCCCATCGATCCCCGACCGGACCGGGGCCACGTTGCCAACTACCTCGCCATGCTCCACGGGTCGGACCCGGATCCAACCCGGGTCCGCGCCTTGGAGGGCTACTTCGACCTCCTCGCGGACCACGGGATGAACCCGTCGACGTTCGCACTGACGATCGGCATTTCGACGCACACCGACCTCATCAGCGCGGCGACCGCCGCGCTCTCGGTGCTCAAGGGCCCCCTGCACGGGGGCGCCCCGAGCCGGGTCGTCGACATGCTGGATGCGATCGGGACCCCGGATCGGGCCGAGGAGTACGTCGCCGAGCAGCTCGCGAACCGCCGTCTGCTCTACGGCTTCGGGCACCGGGTGTACAAGGTGGAAGACCCGCGCGCGGTACTGCTCCACCGATTGGCCCGTGACGTCGCCGACCCGGTCCGGCTCGAGCTGGTGGAGGCGGTAGAGCGGTGCGCGCTCGACGCGCTCCAACGGGCCCGGCCGAACGCGCGGATCTATACGAACGTCGAGTACTACACCGCCGTCCTGCTCGAAGCGGTGGGCATCCCTCCCGACTGCATGACCCCCACATTCGGCCTGGCCCGCACGGTCGGCTGGGCCGCCCACGCTATCGAACAAGCGGAGAACAACCGGATGGTCCGACCGGACGTGCACTATGAAGGCCCCGCGAGCGGCCGAACCTGGCCGCGGCCTCGCGGGGCGTCGTAGACGTGTCGGCTTCCCTTACGGGGACCCCGGTTCGTGTCCCTTCTCGTTGTCGACGACCTTGAAGTCGGCATCCACGGGGCCGCTCGCAGGGGGCTCCTCCACCGGCGGGGCCTCCGCGCCCGGGCCGGGCTCGGCCGGGCCGGCGCCGGGAGGCGGCGGGGATTGGTAGAGCTTCTGGGAGACCGCGTGGAGCGCTCGAACGAGCTCGTCCGTCAGTTCACGCACCCGTGAAGGAGGGGTCTCGGTCGACTTCAGGGCATCGCGGACGGCGCCGATCTTCGCTCGGAGCTCGGTCGCTTCGGCCTCGGGGATCTTCGCTTTCTGTTCCTCGAGCAGTCGCTCGGCCTCGTAGGCGAGGGACTCGGCGCGGTTGCGCGCTTCGACGCCTTCGGCGCGCTCCCGGTCCTTGGTCGCGTACTGCTCGGCCTGCTTGACCATCTTGCCGATCTCGTCCTTGCTGAGCTTGTTCGCCGCACTGATGGTGATGCCCTGCTGGCGCCCGCTCGCAAGGTCCTTTGCGGAGACGTTCACCAGCCCGTTCGCGTCGATGTCGAACGTGACATCGATCTGAGGGACGCCGCGCGCCGCGGGCGGGATGCCGGTCAGCAGGAATCGCCCGAGCGCGACGTTGTCCTCGCTCATCGGTCGCTCTCCCTGGAAGACCTTGATCTCGACCGTCGATTGGTTGTCGGCGGCGGTACTGAAGACCTGGCTCTTGCGCGTCGGGATCGTCGTGTTGCGCTCGATGAGCCGGGTGGCCACGCCGCCGAGCGTCTCCACCCCGAGGGAGAGCGGGGTCACGTCGAGCAGGAGGACGTCCTTGACCTCGCCGGCGAGCACACCGCCTTGGATCGCCGCGCCGGTCGCAACGCACTCCATCGGATCCACACCGCGCTCGATGGGCCGGCCGACCTCCGTCTCCAGGAACCGCTGGACGACCGGCATCCGGGTCGGACCGCCGACCAGGACGATCCGATCGATCTTGTCCGTGGTCATGTTCGCGTCCTTGAGGGCCTGCTCGACGGGATGCTTGCAGCGGGCGATGATGTCCCGGACGAGTTCCTCGAGCTTCGCGCGGGTGAGCTGGAGGGCGAGGTGCTTCGGGCCCTCGTTCGTGGCGGTTAGGAAGGGCAGATTGATCTGGGTGTCGAGGGTGGACGAGAGCTCGATCTTGGCCTTCTCCGCGGCGTCACGAACCCGTTGAACGGCCATCTTGTCGGAGCGGATGTCGATCCCGCTCTCCTTGCGGAACTCGGCGGCGATCCAGTCGGTGATCGCCGTATCCATGTCGGTCCCCCCCAGCTGCGTGTCCCCGCTCGTGGAGATCACTTCGAAGACACCGTCGCCGAAGTCCATGATCGTGACATCGAGGGTTCCGCCCCCGAGATCGAAGACGAGGATCTTCTGGCTCTTGCCGCCCTTGTCGAGCCCGTAAGCGAGACTTGCGGCGGTCGGCTCGTTGATGATCCGAACGACCTCGAGGCCGGCGATCGCGCCGGCGTCCTTCGTTGCCTGGCGCTGGTTGTCGTTGAAGTAGGCGGGGACGGTGATCACCGCCTTATCGACCTTCTCGCCGATGAACGCCTCCGCATCCCGCTTGATCTTCTGCAGAAGCAGCCCGGACAGCTGCTGGGGCGTGTACTCCTTCCCATGAAGATGGTACTTGTAGTCCGTTCCCATCTTTCGCTTGAAGGCGGTGACCGTCCCCTCGGGGTTCGAGATCGCTTGACGCCGCGCGGGCTCTCCGACGATCAGCTGACCGTCCTTCGCGAAGGCGACGTAGGAAGGGAACGCCTTGCCGCCTCCGACCGTCGTTCCTTCCGCACTCGGGATGATGACCGGCCGCCCGCCCTCCAGCATGGCCGCGGCGGAGTTGCTGGTTCCCAGATCGATCCCAATGATTTTCGACATCGTGTGTACCTACAGCGAACGGCGGGGATTGCCCCCGGTTAGCAGAAACAGAATGTATGCGCTACTATATAAGAACACCTGGTCTCGGGTTCTGTTCAAACTCGGGAGTTGTTCACTTTTCATTCTTACCCGCTTCCATTTTCGGGAGTTGGCCCGGATTCCCGGTGGAACGCCATGTGGTCCTCGGCGGGGTCCGCGTTGGCCATCTTGAGAAGTTCGTACCACCGGAATCCGCTCACGCTCGGGAGCCCCGCCGCCGATCCCGGGGTCGCACCTAGCGCTTGATGCTCACGAACTAGGTTATAGTGGACCCTGAAACCCTCAGCGAGGGCCGCCGTGCCACCCTTGGTGTCGAACCCGCGCATCACCTTGATTCGCTCCTTCTCCGTGCCGTGGAGCCTTTCTACGAGGTTGTTTGACTCGGGTGCACGGATGCTTGGGACACGCCGGTATGGTGTCCACATCGCCTTGCTACCGCCGTTCTTGAGACTGCTCGGAGCGTCACCGGGGAGCCGGTAGCGTCCGAACTCCTGCTTGATGGCCTCGGGGTAGGAGGACATGCCATCGGTGAAGATTTCCCTGGGGCGGTCTGCGGTCGCCCTCTTTGCCTTGTGGAGCGGCGCCCGCGTGTCGGCCATGCTCCGGTCCTTGCTAACGTGGGTCGCAAGGAGGAAGCGCGTCTCCGAGTCTAGGACGTTCCAGATGTAGTGTCGGTCGCCGTCCACGCTCACGACCGTTTCATCTACGTGCCACCGCTCGCCGACCGAGGCGCCCTGGGCGTCCATCCACTTGGCCGCGACCTTCGAGAAGTGGACAATCCAGTTGTAAATCGTGGCGGCGCTGACTTTGAGGGAATAGACTTG
>JBEKEW010000093.1:0-5637 GCA_050013635.1 Thermoplasmata archaeon
ACCGGGGGCGCCGATCGGTCCCGGTCGTGACGCCCGTCCCGGGCGGGGCGAGCCACGGCGGGCACGCCTCTCCCGTCACCGCGACGAAGATCTACGTCAACGTGGGCGTGCCCGAGAAGGCCGCCGAGTACGCCCAGCTCCCGGTCAACGGCGTCGGGCTGCTGCGGATCGAGTTCATCTTCACGGCGCACGTTCGCGAGCACCCGCTCAAGCTCCTGAAGGAGGGCCGGAAGGAGGAGCTCGTCCGGCGGCTCACCGAGGGGCTGGCCAAGGTCTGCCAGGCGTTCCACCCGCGCCCGGTGATCATCCGCACCTCCGACTTCAAGACGAACGAGTACCGCGGGATGCCCGGTGGGGAGGCGTACGAACCGGTCGAGGAGAATCCAATGATCGGTTGGCGCGGCTGCTCCCGCTACATCTCCCCCGTCTATCGGCCCGCCTTCCTGTGCGAGCTCGAGGCGATCCACCGGATCCGGACCGAGATGGGCCTGAAGAACGCCCACGTGATGCTTCCGTTCGTTCGGAACACTTGGGAGCTGGAGGAGATCGTGGCGATGATGCGGGAGGCCGGCCTGCGCCGCTCCCGCGACTTCCAGCTGTACCTCATGGCCGAGGTCCCCTCCACCGTCCTCCTCGCCCGCGAGTTCTCCAAGTTCTGCGACGGGTTCTCGATCGGGTCGAACGACCTGACCCAGCTCGTCCTCGGGGCCGATCGCGATTCGGAGACGCTGGGCCGGATGGGATACTTCGACGAGCGGGACCCGGCCGTGCTGCGGGCGATCGAGCTCCTCATCGAAGGCGCCCACGCCGAGGGACGGACCGTCGGGATCTGCGGCCAGGGTCCGAGCGTCTACCCGGAGTTCGCTGAGTTCCTCGTGCGGCAGGGGATCGACTCGATCTCGCTCAACGCCGACACCGTGATCCCCACGATCCGGACGATCGCTTCGCTCGAGCAGCGCCTCAAGCTGGAGAGCCTGCGCCGTCCGACGGCCTGATCGGTGGGGAACGACGCGGCGGCCTCCACCGCGGGGGCCCCGGAGGACCGGGCGCAGGGATCCCGAGCGCGTGGTCCGACGAGAGGTCGTACTCGCGGAACGTCCGCGCCGTCCGGAAGCCGAGGGTGGTGAGGCGATCCTCAAGCCGGGCGGAGGCGGCGAACAGGAAGTACGGACATCCGGGGCCGGCGAGCTCCGCGGCGATCACCCCGCGGAGAAGATCGCTCGCCACGCCGTGGCCGCGCGCTTCGGGCTGGGTCGACACCCCGAAGATCCCCGCCATGTCCCGGTACCGGTAGACCAAGGCGACGCTGACGGGCGCGCCCGAGAGCTCGGCCAGGACGGGGATCAGCCGCTCGTGGGGGTTGGGGTGGTGGATCGCTACCGAGAGGGCCGCGGCGAGCTCCGGGCGTTCCCGCTCCGACGTCCAAAAGGAGGCCACGCGGTCGAGCTCGGTGTCCCGCGCAACCCGCACCGGGTGCTGCGGTGGGGCCGCGGGAGCCGACGACGGCGCCCGCAGCATCAGGGCGAGCGGAGCCGGACGGGCACGGAACCCGAGCCGCTGGAGGTTGGCGTCGAGATACTCCGGGACCGGGATCGGCACGCGGAACGTGGGGCGGAGCGCCCGCTGGAAGTAGTGATCCAGCGCCCGCTCGAAGAAGGCGGTCTGCCGCTCCCGAGCGACGCCGAACTCCTGAACGAAGTTGAACCGGGGGACCGCCACATGCTCGTTCGTCACGAGCCGGGCCCCCGCGAGCTCGAGCGCGTACCCTCCGAGCGTCAGGACCAGCTGCGTTTCGGTCTCGAGCGCCGCGTCCGCCGCCCCCTCCGCGCGATCGACGGCCATGCCTCACCCCGAACGCCGGGCGCCTTAACATGTCGACGAGGGGCGGGCTCGGGCCCTCGACGGGGGAAACGCGAGGATCCGGGGCGCCCGAACCGTAAATAGACCCCACGGCTGACATCGCCCCGAGGCGCGTTCGGCCATGCCGATCCCATCGATCCGACCCCCGGGGCCCATCGCCATCATTGGCGCCGGGAACATGGGCAGCGGCATCGCGCAGGCGTGCGCCCAATCCGGGTTCGTCGTCCGGGTCCGAGATATCGATCCACCGATGCTGGACCGCGGCCGCGGCCTCATCGAGAAGATGCTCGCGGGCGCGATCGAACGCAAGAAGCTGACGGCGGCCCGCCGCGAGGAGGTCCTCGCCCGGATCTCCTTCACGACCGACCTGGGCTCGGCGGTCGACGGTGCCGTGCTGGTCGTCGAGGCCGTCTTCGAGGATCGCGACGTCAAATCGAAGCTCCTCCACGAGCTCGGACCGCTCGTTGCCCCCACCGCCCTCGTCGCGACGAACACCTCCTCGCTCTCCGTGACCGAGCTCGCCCGCGGCTTCCCTCACCCCGAGCGGTTCGCCGGTCTGCACTTCTTCTTCCCGGCCGCGATCAACAAGCTCCTCGAGGTGATCGGAGGCGACGCCACCGATCCGGCCGTGCTGGACGCGCTCGAGCAGTTCGCCTACGTCACGCGGAAGGTGCCGATCCGCGTCGCCGACCGCGCCGGGTTCGCGGTGAACCGGTACTTCGTCCCGTACCTGAACGAGGCGGCCCGCCTCGCGGAGGAGGGGGTGGCGAGCCTCGCGACGATCGAGGAGGTCGGGCGGGAGCTGTTCGGAGCCACGCTCGGGCCGTTCGAACTGATGAACGTCACCGGGATCCCGATCGCCGCCCACGCGCAGGCGTCGCTCCACGCGGCGTTCGGACCGGCGTACGCCCCCTCGCGGCTCCTGGAGGAGCAGTTCCGGACGGGAACGCCCTGGCGGTGGAAGACGACGGCGATCGAGCCGGAGCGGAAGGCGGCGGTGCGGGAACGGTTCTTGGGGCTCACGATCGGGATCGCGACCCGGCTCGTGGAGGAGGGCGTGGCGAGCCCCGAAGCGACCGACCGCGGCGCCGTCGTCGGCCTGCGACGGACCTGGGGTCCGTTCGCCCAGCTCTCGTCGATCGGTCTTCCCGAAGGGCTCCGCCTGGTCGAACAGTACGGGAAGAAGTGGGGGGATGGGTTCCCGATCTCGACCGAGCTACGCCAGCGGGTCGTTCGGGGCGAGGACCGCTGGCCGTTGCGGTACGTTCGGGTCGACCGTCGCGGAGCCGTCGCATGGGTGCTGCTCGACCGCCCCGAGGTCCTCAACTCGCTGAACTCCGACCTCCTCCAGCAGGTCGAAGCGACGTTCCGCACGCTGGAGGGTGATCCCGAGGTCCGGGCGGTGGTGCTGGCCGGTTCGTCGCCGGTGTTCGCGGCCGGAGCGGACATCGCCGAGATGGAACGCAAGAGCCTCGCCGAAGGCGTCGAGTTCGGCTACGTCGGCCAGCGGACCGCCCGACGGGTCGAGGAGTTCCCGGCGCCCGTGATCGCGCTCGTCGAGGGATACGCGCTCGGGGGTGGCCTCGAGCTCGCCCTGGCGGCGGACTTCATCGTCGCCGCGCAGGGCGCGCAGCTCGGGCTCCCCGAGGTGACCGTGGGGATCCACCCCGGGATGGGGGGCGCTTCCCGACTGACCCGTCTCATCGGCCGGGCGAAGACCAAGTGGCTCGTGTACACGGGCCTCCCGGTGAGCGCCGACGAGGCGTTCCGTCTCGGGTTCGTCGCCCAGGTGTACCCCGCCGCCACCGCCCGCGAGGAGACCCAGAAGCTCGCGGAAACGATCGCGAGCCGGGCCCCGCTCGGAGTTCGCTGGATCAAGCGCGTGATCGACGACGGCATGGACGCGCCGCTCTCCGCCGCCCTCTATCTCGAGGGCCAGTCGGCCGGTCACACGTTCGGGACCCGCGACCGCACCGAGGGGATGCGAGCGTTCCTCGAACGACGCCCGCCGAAGTTCGAAGGGAAGTAACGTACCTCAGGCGTGCGTCGCGACGTGGACCCGGTACGCCGCGGCGTCGAGCAGCTGCCCGGCGGGGATCGGGCGATCGAGCTGGATGCGATAGATCCATCCCTTCCCGTACGGGTCCGTGTTGATCAGCCCCGGTTGGGCCTTGAGCGCGGCGTTGACCTCGCACACGTGCCCGTCGCCGGGAGCGTAGACGTCGGCGACGGTCTTTACCGACTCGAGCACGAGCGCCGAGGCTCCCGCCTGGAGCTTCTTGCCGACGGCCGGCAGATCGACGTACACGATGTCGGTGAGTTGCCCCTGGGCGTGATCGGTGATGCCGACGGTGGCCCGGTCCCCTTCGACTCGGACCCACTCGTGGCTCTTCGTATACCGCAGGTCCTCCGGGGTCTTCGATTCTGTGGTCATGTTCCCAGCTCCCAACTCGCCGCGTACCGACGCTGCGTATCCGTTGGATCGTCGATCTCGATCCCGAAGGCGGGGAGGGCGGCACGAGCTACGGCGCGGTCCAGCTCGACCGGCACCGGGTGCACCTTGGGGGTCATCGAGCGGCCGTGCTTGGAGATGTGCTCGGCGCTGAGGGCTTGGAGCGCGAAGGAGAGGTCCATGATCTCGACCGGGTGGCCCTGGCCGGCGGCGAGGTTGATCAGGCGTCCCTCTCCCAAGAGGTAGACCTTGCGACCGTCCGCGAACACGTACTCCTCGACGTGGGGGCGAACCGGTCGGTGGGAGATAGCGACTCCCTCCAGATCGCTGCGGGACACCTCTACGTCGAAGTGACCGGAGTTGGCGAGGACACACCCGTTCCGCATGACCCGGAAGTGTTCGGTCCCCACGATCCCCGTGTTCCCGGTCACCGTCACGATGAGGTCGGCCTGCGCCGCCGCATCGAGCATCCGCTGCACGCGGAAGCCGTCCATGCGCGCCTCCAGCGCGCGGACCGGGTCGATCTCCGTGACGATGACATCGGCGCCCATGCCGCGCAATCGCGCCGCGACCCCCTTCCCGCACCAGCCGTACCCGGCGACGACCGCGACCTTGCCGGCGATCAGGAGGTTGGTCGCGGTGAGGATCCCTTCGATCGTGGACTGACCGGTCCCGTACCGGTTGTCGAAGAGGTGCTTCATCTCGGCGTCGTTGACGTTGATCGCCGGGAAGAGGAGCTTGCCCGATCTCTCGAGCGCCCGAAGCCGTGTGACGCCGGTCGTGGTCTCCTCGGTGGATCCCCGGATGCGTCCGGCGGCTTTGCGCTTCGTGTGAACGAGCGCGACCAGATCGGCCCCGTCGTCCACGATCACGTCCGGGTCGGCGTCAAGCATCGCCGCGATCCCCGCGTTGTAGTCGGCGACCGACTCCCCCTTCACCGCGTGGGTATCGATCCCGGCCTCGATCAGGGCGGCGACCGGATCGTCGTCCGTGGAAAGGGGATTGCCGGCCGCGAGGTGCACCTCGGCACCTCCGGCCTGGAGCGCCAGCGCCAAGGCGGCGGTCTTCGCCTCGACATGGAGGACGAGAGAGAGCGTGAGCCCTCGGAACGGCTTCTCGGTCTCGAACCGTTGGCGGATCCCTTCCAGGACCACCATGTGGGAGCGCGCCCACTCGATCTTCTGCTGCCCTCGCTCGAGGTTTCCGGGCATCTGAAAGTCGTGCGTCCATGACGGGCGCAGGTTAAAGATGTCGGACCTGCCCGGCTCAGAAGAGCTCCTCGTCCGAGCTTCCGGGGTCGGTGGGCTCGTCCACCGGATGAGAAT
>JBEKEW010000094.1:0-5567 GCA_050013635.1 Thermoplasmata archaeon
CGGGGGGAAGACGACGGTCGTAGCGGGAAGTGACGACCACCACGTCCTGCCCCTGTGCCGCGAAGCCGCGGGCGAGCTGACGGACATGGGTCTCGACCCCCCCGGCGTGAGGGTAGAAGAAGGGGGTGACGAGGACGATGCGCACGGATCGCTCCGAGGACCCATCGGGGTCCGGTTAGGTAAAGAGCGCGGTCCAGCGGGCCGCCCTACGCCTCGGTGACGCCCGGGCGTCGTGTCGCCGCCGGCTGCGATTCGCGCAGCTGCAGCAGCTCCGCGTCGGCGATCCCGGCCAGATCGATCCCCTTCATCGGCTCGCCGAGCCCCTCGGAGACCCGTGCCAGGACCTCCGGTTGATCGAAATGCAGCGATGCTTCGACGACCGCGCGGGCAACCTTCTCCGGGTGCTGGGACTTGAAGATCCCGCTCCCCACGAAGATCCCATCGACGCCGAGGAGTCGACAGAGCGCTCCGTCGGCCGGGGTGGCGATCCCTCCGGCGGCGAAGTTGACGACCGGGAGCCGGCCGAGCTTGCGCACCTCTTCGACCGTGGACGGAAGGACGCGCGCCTTCTTCGCCCACGCCACCACCTCCTTCTTGGGCAGCCTTCGCACGAGGGCGATCTCCGAGTTGATCTGGCGGATGTGGCGGATCGCCTCGACGACGTTGCCGGTCCCGGCCTCGCCCTTCGTGCGGATCATCGCCGCTCCTTCGTCGATCCTCCGCAACGCCTCTCCGAGGTTTCGGGCTCCGCAAACGAACGGTATCTGGAACGCCTTCTTGTCCACGTGATAGAACGGGTCCGCGGGGGTCAGGACCTCGGACTCGTCGATCATGTCCACGCCGAGCGACTCGAGGATGCGCGCCTCGGAGGTGTGGCCGATGCGGCATTTCGCCATCACCGGGATGGTGACGCGGGCCTGGATCTCGCGGACCTTGAGAGGATCGGCCATCCGGGCGACCCCGCCCATGGCACGGATGTCGGCCGGCACGCGCTCGAGCGCCATCACCGCGACCGCCCCGGCCTCTTCGGCGATCGACGCCTGCTCGGCGTTGGTGACGTCCATGATGACCCCGCCTTGCTGCATCCGCGCGAACCCGCGCTTCACGAGCTCGGTACCGAACCGCAGCTGGTCCATTGAATCGACCATGGGACGACGTTCCTCTCCTGTATAGACCCGCGAGGCGTATATGACGCTAGACCGCGGGGGAATCGGGCTCGACGCCCCGCGCGGAGCCGCTTCTTGGTGGGAGTACGTTCAATAGACGGACCTCGTCCGCCCTCGTGGGGGTACTCCCATGAGCATCGCGGAGAGAGGGCCCGCGATCGTGCGCGTCCGTCACGCGGCGTCCGACCTCGCGGCGAGCTGGGTCGCGCTCCGCAACTGGCCCACATACTGGCTGCAACTGCGGGGCCGTTACCCCGTCGACCTGCGCTTCCAGAACGATTTCGTGCTTCCGCACGCCGATCGTCACGAGGCCGAGACGCTGGTCTTCCTGGCGGCGAACGGGGCGCGGTTCGCGCGGACGCCGGAACGGGCCGGGTTTGTCTGGGGAATGGATCCGGATCGACGCATTCTGACCACACCGAGCGGGATCCGTTTCCATCTCGAATCGGTGGAGGGGGGTATCCTCGCCGAAACGTTCCTGTACGACATCCACCACGCCGCCGGGGACCTGAGCGGGCGGCTTGTCGTCGACGCGGGGGCGAACGTCGGCGATACGGCGCTGTACTTCGCCGAGCGGGGGGCGGACGTGCTGGCCTACGAACCCGACCCCGAGAACTTCCGGGCGCTCGAGGCGAATCTCGTTCTGAATCCGGAACTGGCGGCGCACATTACGACGTTCCCGATCGCGATCGGGGAGGACGGAGAGATCCTCTTCCGGGCGGGCCAGGGTGGCGCGGGCCGACCGGCCGCCGCCGGGGAGGATGGGATCCGCGTGAAGAGCGTAAGCCTCGCGACGCTCCTCGGAGACCGCCCTCGGGCCCATCTTCTCAAATCGGACTGCAAAGGCAGCGAGTACGACATGGTCCTCCAGGAGGCGATCGCCCGCTTCGACCACGTCGCCCTCGAGTACACCTCCTCCTCCGACCCGCTGCGCTCGGGGCCGTGGCCCCTTGCCGAGGCCCTTCGACGACACGGATTCGGTGCCCCCCGGATCTTCCGTCAGAATCCGAGCGGCGTCAGCCTCGCCGAGCACGGCGTGATCGAGTCGACGTTCGTGGGTCGACCGTGACCGGACGGCTCGGCAAACGTTAATGAGCCGACTTGGATGACTCTGTTCGTAGGGGGAGCTATGAACCGGCTGAGAGGACGAGCGCAGCTCGTCGACCCCAAGAACCTGCACGGGATAATGCCCGCGAAGGGAACGCGATGGACGAAGTAGCCATCCTCTCCGCCGGTGCGCCGGAGGAATGAGTTCCGTACCATCGAATGCGCCACCGGCGCGACGATTGCGCAAGCCGGGGCGTACGAGCACTATCATCATCCTCGCAGCGATCTCGGTGATCGTCGTCGTCGCGGGGATCGGGATCACCCAGTACTACCTCACGCCGACGGCGACGCTGACGATCTACACCTACTCGAGCCTCTTCGGTGGCACGTGCGGCTCGCCGGCCTTTTCGACGGTTTTCGGGACCTTCGAGGCGCAGCACAACATCCACATCCAGATCGAATGTCCGTCCGGGGACCTCGCCAGCACCTTGCTGGCCCAGAAGAACTCCCCCGGCGCCGACCTCGTGATCGGACTGGACGAGATCACCGCGAGCCAGGCCGACGGTCAGTCCCTCCTGGTGCCGTACACATCGCCCGCCCTGGCCTCGGTCCCACCCTCCCTCGTCCGCGACCTGAGCCCGGACCACGCGGTCACGCCGTACGAGTACGGCTACCTCGGGATCGACTACAACACCTCGTTCGCGACGACGACCCAGGGAAGGATCGCCAACTCCTCGTTCCTCAACTTCGCCGAGAATTCCACATGGGCGCGCCAGCTCCTCTATGAGAACCCGACGACCGACATCACGGGGCAGGAGTTCCTCGCCTGGGAGGTCGAGTTCTACTCGGCGATCCTGCACCAGGACTGGCAGAGCTTTTGGAAGTCGGTCCTGCCGTACGCCCCCAGCGCGAACGACTGGTCGACGGCGTTCGATCAGTTCACCACGCCTCCGGGGAACCCCCTCACCGTCGTCAGCTATACCACCGACCTCGCCTACGCGGCCTACTACGGGGGCCTCGGCGCCTTCAACACGACCGTGACGAGCTGGAACGGCAGCCTCTACGGGTGGCAGACGATCTACGGCATCGGCATCGTCGCCGGGTCCCAGCATCTCTCCCTCGATCAGCAGTTCATCGATTGGTTCCTGAATGGAACGGTCCAGAACGAGATCCCCCTCAACGAATGGGAGTATCCCGCGAACGCAACGGTCCCGCTGCCCTCGTACTACAACGGTCTCATCGACCCCAGCTCGATCGTTCCGCTCAACCAGTACACGAGCCCCTCCGCGCTCAGCGCGAACATCACCGGGTGGCAGGATCAATGGCAGACCCTGGCGAACCAGTACGGACCAACGTAGGCGTTCGGGAAGGGTGGCCGATCGTCCCGATCGTCGGCTACGTCCTGTTGTTCGCCCTGATCCCGGTCGTCCTGCTGTTCGCGCAGGGGCTCCTCTTCGGCGGGCTGGGCGGCTGGATCTCCGCGCTCACGGAGTCGTCGCTCAACCAGCAGGCGTTCGAGAACTCCCTCGAGCAGGGAGGCATCAGTGCCGTGCTCGCCGTCGCCATCGGGTACCCGGCCGGGGTGTTCCTCGGCCGTTACACGTGGCCCGGGCGCTCCGCCGTGCGGGCGTTCCTGCTCGTGCCGTTCCTCCTTCCCTCGATCGTGGTCGTGCTCGGGATGCTCGACCTGTTCGGCCCATCGGGCGCGCTGTCGAGCGCGGTGCCGGCCCTCGGGGTGCTGGGACACGGCATCCCGGCGATCATCGCCGCGAACCTCCTGTTCAACGTCCCGATCGTGATCCTGTTCACCGCGCTCGGCTGCGAGAGCGCCCCGGCCGAGCTGGAGGAGACGGCGGTCACGTTGGGAGCCGGGCCGGGGCGGACCTATCGGGACGTCTGGGGCCCACCGTCGTGGCTGGGAGCGGCCGCCGGGGGCTTCCTGACGTTCCTCTTCAGCGCCGTGGCGTTCGCCACCCCGCTCGTCCTCTGCGGGGCCCGATGCTACACGGTCGAGGCCCGGATCTGGTACCTCGACCAGTACGGGTTCGATCCCACGGGCGCGAGCCTCCTCGCGCTGGCCCTCTTCCTCTTCCTCGTGATCCCGACGGTCGCCTACCTCGCGCTCTTGCACCGGCTCCGTTCGAGGAGTTCCTCGGGCCGAGCAAGGTCCCGGATCCTGCGGGTCCGCACCCCGGTTGCGTACGCGCTCGCCGCGGAGACGCTCGCGCTCCTCGGGGCGATCGTGGTCTTCCTCGCGACCGTTCTGTACCGCTCCCTGACCCCGGCCGCGGGAGGGACGTTCGGTTCCCCGTGGAGCGAGCTGTTCAGCCCGACGGCCACGAACCTGCTCGGGATCCCCATGCTCCAGGTCGTCGGCAACACGTTGTTCTTCGCCGCCGTCGCCGCGACGATCGTGCTCCTGCTCGGCGTCGTAGCGGGGTACGCGCTCGGAGCGCGACCCCGCCTCAGCACCGGACTGTCGCTGTACCTATTCCTCCCGTTGCTGATCTCGCCCGTGCTGCTCGCCTTCTCCCTCGCCCAGTTCTGGCGACCCGTGCTCGGCGGTGAATCGACGGTGTGGATCCTGATCATCGTGAGCCAGTCGATCCTCGCCCTTCCGTTCGCGCTCCAAAGCCTCCAGATCCCCCTCGCGGGACTCTCCCCGTCGGCCCGTGACTCGGCGCGCGTGCTCGGAGCCCCCTCCTGGATCGCCTACCTCGATACCGATCTCCCCCGCGTGCGTCCGGGGCTGATGACCGCCGGGTTGTTCGCCTTCGCCCTCGGCCTCGGCGAGTTCACTGCGACGTACTTTCTTGTCACCCCGAACTTCACGACCCTGAGCGTGGCCGTCTACGACCTCCAGGGCCTGCGCCAGTTCCCCCTCGCGGAGGCCGCGGCCGGCCTGTTGCTCGTGGTCAGCCTCGCCGTGTTCGCCGCGGTGCACTATGGAGGACGTCATGCCGAGTTCTGAACCCCCGGTGCTCGCCGTGGAGGACCTCTCCGTATCCCTCGGGAAGACCCCGATCCTCCGATCGGTCTCGTTCCACGTGGCCCCCGGCGAGCTCGTGTCGCTGATGGGCCCCAACGGCAGCGGTAAGACGACCCTCCTGCGCGCCCTGGTCGGTCTGGAGCGACCGACAGGGGGCCGGATCCTGCTCGATGGCCGTGATCTCCGCAACGTGCCGGTGCATCGACGGGGGATCGGGCTCCTGCTGCAGGACCCCGCCCTCTTCCCGCGGCGTTCCGTCTACGAGAACGTCGCGTACGGTCCGCTCGTCCAGGGTCGGACGACCGCGGAGGCGAACGTGGAGGCCACTCGGGCCATCGAGCTGGTCCGGCTGCGCGGGTTCGAGG
>JBEKEW010000095.1:0-5530 GCA_050013635.1 Thermoplasmata archaeon
GCGAACGCCAGAGCGTGGTCGGTCCCGGGAGCGGACGGGCCGACGTGCTCGCCCTCGCGTTCTCGCAGGATCCCGCCACCTTGCGCGTGGCCGTCGGTCTCTTGCGCGTCGTGGACGGGGAGGTCCGCGGCACCGAACCGCACCTGCTCGAGATCCCCGCGGACGATCTCCCCGATCCGGGGGAGATCCTGCGCCAGTTCCTCGGCCAGTACTACGGCGCCCGCCTCGAGCTTCCCGAACGGATCTACATCGACGGACCCCGACCCGCCGGCATCGACGCGACGATCGACGAGCTGTTCGCGAGCCGCGGCATCGAGGTGCACTTCCGCCCCACGGGCCGGTACGCTTCCCTCGGACGGCTCGCCGAGCGCCTCGCCCGCGCGAGCGTCGATCAGGTCGTGGCCCGCCCGGCCCCGCGCGAGGTCCTCCTCGCCCTCCAGAGCCTCCTGGAGCTTCCGACGATCCCGAACCGCATCGAGGGGATCGACATCTCGATCTTCCAGGGATCGAACGCCGTCGGGTCGCTCGTGGTGTTCGAGCGGGGGGCGCCGAAGAAATCGGAGTACCGCCGCTTCCAGATCCGCTCGGTGGAGGGGACGAACGATTTCGCGATGGTCGCCGAGGTCGTCCGGCGCCGGTTCCTGCGCCGCATCGCCGAGGCCGAGATCCTCCCGGACCTCCTCCTGATCGATGGGGGACGGGGCCAGCTGGCGAGCGCCCTCAGCTCGCTCGCGGCGCTCGGCCTCGCCGAGCAGATCCCGACCATCGGCCTCGCGAAGCGCGAGGAAGAGGTGTACGAGCCGGACCGGGCCGAACCGCGCCGGCCGAACCCCAACTCCCCTCCGATGCTCCTCCTGAGGGCCGTGCGCGACGAAGCCCACCGCTTCGCGGTGACGTACCACCGGACCCGGCGACGGATCCGCTTGCGCGAAGAGTTCGAGCGGGCCGATCGTTAGGACCCTCGACCCCCGGGGGCCCGGCGCTTCGGACGGGGACGACGCTCGATCCAGGTCATGGGGGGCGGCTCGAGGTCGAACCGCCACAGCGCTCCGATGATCTCGCCGATGTGGTGGGCCTCCTCGAACGACGCCTGTAGGAGGGCGTCGCGCACGGTGTACCGACCCGGCATCCACGGGGCCTTCACGACGCGGTCGAGCTCGCGCTCGGTCAAGGTCGGCCCCCGGGCGTCGATCCCATCCCAGACGCGGGCCGCGTAGCGGTCCAGCCCCTTCCAGGTGGTCGGCTGCCGGCCGGTCTCTCGCCAGAGCGCGGCGATCTCCCGCTGCCGGCCCGGAACGATGTAGAGCAGCCAGGATTCATGGACGTTGAGGATGTGGTCGAGCGTGCGGATCATCGAACCGTGGGCGATCCCGAGGTCGAGATGGGTGACCCGGCGCGGAAGTCGACGCAGCCGTCGGACGAAGGCGTTGAAGACCGTCCGGTCGTAGGCAAGCAGCGCATGCGCGTCGAGTCGCGGGGGTCGCACTCGGTTCGGCATGACGGCACGAACGCGTCGCGCGCTCTAACGTTCCCGAAGCGGGACCGAGGTTCAACGGCCGTTAGCCTTCCGTTCCGGGGGCGCCCCGATCGCCGGGATCCCCTGGACACGCCGGGCGATCTCCGCGGGCGTAAGGCGGCGTAGCTCCGACTCGGGCTCCAGGATCGCGATGTCGAGGGCTTCGGGAGGGAACGGCGCCGGCGAGCCCTCCGCGACCGCCTTGACCGCGAGCTGGAACGCGCCCTCTTCGGTCCGGTGCTCTCCGATGTTCTCTTCGAGGAAGTCGGCGACGGCACGCCGGTTGCGACCGATCGCGTACGCCTTCCATCCGATCGTCGCACCGCTGGGGTCGAGCTCGACCAGGCCCGGGACCCCGTTGGTGAAGCCGCCCAGGAGGAGGGAGACCGCGAACGGCCGGGTCCCTCCGAACTGCGTGAACTGCTGGAGGAGCGTCCCGAGGGAGTGACCGAGCATGGCGCACGGGGCGACTTCGGAGTAGGCGATCCGGTGCCGCTGGGCCTCCACGCGTAGGAACTCGACGAGGACGCGGGAGTCGGCGATCAGACCGGCGGTGACGCATCCGAGACCGGAGTCGATCGCGAAGCTCTTCTCGATCGAGCTCGCCTCCGCAAGGCTGCTGACGGGCAGGTTACGGTACGCCACGAAGACGATACCGGTGTCGTAGGTGACCGCGACGGCGGTGCCGCCCATCTGGATCGCCTGCAGGGCGTACTCGACCTGGAACAGTCGGCCATCGGGCGAGAAGACGGTGCTGGCCCGGTCATACGCCATCTGGCCCGGTTGCATTTCCATCGCTCGTTCCCCTCCGGAATCGAGGCGCCCAGCCGGGTCGGGCATTTGAACCTGCCTGCCGGTGGGGAGGTTGGTCCACCAAGTAACCCGCCCGCCTGCGGCCCGCTCTTCGGCGCCCGATCTCGGGGTCTCCAACGGATCCCTCGGGAAACGGTATTAATCTCGGGCCGCGCCTCCCTCCGGGACGATGGAGGCCGACGAGCTGCAGCTCCTCCCGATGGCCTCGAGCTATCGGGGAGCCCTCAGTCCGGCGTGCGTCCAGTGCGCGGAGGGACGCAAGATGGTCCTCTTCGTCTCCGGCGTCTGCCGCTTCCACTGCTTCTACTGTCCCGTCTCCCCCACGCGGAACCAGATCGACGTCGCCTACGCGAACGAACGCCGGATCTCGTGCGACGCCGACGTGCTGGAGGAGGCCCATGCGATCGGGGCGGCCGGCACGGGTATCACCGGGGGCGACCCGCTGGGGGTCGTCGACCGCGTGGAGCACTACGTCCGTCTGTTGAAGACGGAGTTCGGACCCACCCACAACATCCACCTGTACACCCACGAACCGAACCCGGCCAAGCTCCGGCAGCTCGCTCGCGCCGGGCTCGACGAGTTCCGTCTTCACATCCCCCACTACCTGTGGGGTCCGCTCCGCGCATCCGGCGGCGCGTACCGGTCGGTCCTCGAGGACGCCCCGTCGTGGGGAATCCGCCGCGGGGTCGAGATCCCTGTCCTCCCCGAGAAGGAGGCCGAGCTGAAGCGACTCCTCCAGGCCCTGGACGAGATCGGTGTCGACTTCGTGAACCTCAACGAGCTCGAGTTCTCGGAGACGAACGAACGCATCCTCCGGGATCGGGGGTATCGCACGGACGAACGGAACGGCTACGGCGTGCACGGCAGCCGGACGATCGCCGAGCGGATCGTCCGGGAGAGCCGCCTCTCCGTGCCCGTCCACTACTGCTCGTCCCGGTTCAAAGACGCCGTCCAGTTGCGTCACCGTCTCCAGCGACGCGCGGAGATCACCGCGCCCCCGTTCGCGCGCCCCACGGGGGAAGGGACGATCGTCTACGGGATCGTCGAGGCCCCGGGATCGATCCACCTCGAGCGGATCGGCGCGCGGCTGGAGTCGACCGCCCGGCTTCGCCCGAGCGACTACCGCTTGGACTTCGGACGTCGGCGCGTCGAGCTCAATGCTCGGACGTTGCGGGGGGTCGCCACGCGCTTGCCCTGGCCCGCGTTCGAGGTCGAAGAACACCCGACCGTCGAGCGCTTGGAGGTCGAGCGGGAACCCCTCAACCGCGCGGCGTTCTCGGGTCCGACCCCGGGTGGAACGTAGTCTTCGTCACAGACGTGGCCTCCCCAGGTCAGGTACCGGGTGTCCCCGCGGCGGTGCTTGATCGAGCAGGGACCCCATCCCTCGTCCTCAGCCCCGTACCACATCGGACAGTCGCGACAGTGCAGAGGGGACTCGGCGGAGTCCGGAGGAGGCGAGGTCACCACGAGGCCTCCCCCCGCTCGATCAATTGCCACGCGCGCACCGCGTTCCGCATCAGTTCCGCGACCGTCACCGGACCCACCCCGCCGGGGACCGGCGTGAGGGCGCGCGCCCATCCCTCGAGGTCCACCGCGTCCGCATCCCCGACCGCTCGCCCGCCCCCCGGGGCCGAGGGATCCGGCATCCGGGAGACCCCCACGTCTACGATCGCCGCCCCCTCCGGCACGTTCGCACGCGTCAGTAGACCGGGCTGACCGGCGCAGCTGAAGATCACCCGGGCATCCTTCAGCGCCTGCGCGAGGGCCCGGGTCTTCGAATGGGCGATCGTCACGGTGGCGTCGGTGCCCCGGGCGAGCAAGAGCATCGCGAGGGGAACGCCGACCGTCTCGCTCCGCCCGACCACCACCACCCGTTCCCCCTCGAACGGGAGACCGTAGTAGCGTGCGATGGCGATCGCGGCCCGGGCGACGGCGGGGGCGTGCAGCGGGCGTCGGGCGCTGAGCAGACCCAAGCTGAACGGGCTCACCCCGTCGACGTCCTTGATCGGCGAGAGCTCTCCGACGGCGCGGATGAAATCGAACGGCGCCGGCAGAGGGTGCTCGAGGAGGATCGCGTGGACCTCGCGGTCGTCGGAGAGCCGTCGGATGCGCGCGATCAGCTCCACCGGGCCGTCGGCGGGCCCGAGGACCTCCTCGCGGAACCGGATCCCAAGCGCTTCGGCGGCCTTGCGCTGACGGTGGAGGTAGAACCGGAAGGGGCTCTCGACCCCGCGGTGAACGCAGGCCAACGTCACCGGGCGGGTCGCGGGTCCGGCGGTTCGGGTCACCGTGCGGATCTCGGCGTCGATCGCCGCCGCGACCGGTTTCCCCTCCAGTCTCACGGTCTGCAACGCAACCCCCTTCCGGCCGAGTTCGGGGCCCTAGATAAGGAGCCGTCGCACACGACGGTCGGCCGTGCTTCTCCGGTCCCCCGGTGCGGTCCGCGCCCATCGAAACTCGCACAAAGCGATTAATACACCCCCCCGCTTTGATTCATCCGACGGGCCGCCGTGGGTCCCACGGAAGCGCCCGCCCGAGGAAACGTACGTCCACTCCAGCCGAAGGCGCCGCCCCGCCAGCGGCTACGCCCACTTTGGACGAGTGGGGACGGACCCTCCCGTTCACCAGCACGGCCCAGGTCGAGGTGCCGCCACGACTCCTCGATCAGGTCATCGGCCAGGACGATGCGGTCGAGATCGCGAAGAAAGCCGCGAACCAAAAGCGGCACATGATGCTCATCGGCGAGCCCGGGACGGGCAAGAGCATGCTCGCCCGCGCGATGGTGGACTTCCTTCCGAAGGAGCAGCTCCAGGATATCCTCGCCTACCCGAACACGGACGACCCGAACGAGCCGAAGATCCGGGTCGTGCCCGCCGGGAAGGGCAAGGAGATCGTCGCCGCACAGAAGCTCGAGGCGGCGCAGCGACGCGGGCAACGGATGAACCTGATGGTCGTCCTCGCCCTTCTCATCGTCGGGTTCACGGTGTACATCGCCTTGACGACGGGCAATCTCACCGCCATCCTGATCGGGCTCCTCCTGATCTTCATCCTGTACGCCATCTTCCGTTTCTCCTCGGGCCGGTCGGAAGGGGGTGGCTCGGTCGCGAAGCTGCTCGTCGCCCACACCCCCGATGACAAGCCTCCGTTCATCGACGCGACCGGGGCGCATGCCGGGGCGCTCCTCGGAGATGTCAAGCACGA
>JBEKEW010000096.1:0-5481 GCA_050013635.1 Thermoplasmata archaeon
TACTCGAGTGACGACTTTCCGGAGGTCCGTCAAGTCTTACGTAGGGTTGGGGACTGTTCTTCTGGTGAGGGAAGGCCCAACGTACCTTGCACCTACCCGGGTAGGGGCCAGCACCTCGTTGGCCAGAGAGCGGTGAGAGAGTGCGGGCAGGCAGCCGACACCAGGGCTCGCCGGTTACATCACGACGAAGCTCAACGGGGAACAGCGAACCCGTTTCAGGACACACTCTGAGTCCCCCCTACCGGAGATGCCGTCGACGGAACGGAATCCCACGATTCGATCCCGGCCGTTCACGCCCGTGTTGGTTCGGGCAACACCGCCCGGGAACGAGCGGGGAGGGGGGCGGTGCTGGCGGTTGTCTTCGATCTCCGGATGGCGTGCCCGAGGCCGCTATCTCCGCTGGTTGTCCATGAGCTGCTGCCGGGTGTTGGTCAGGCGGTCCACGACTACGACCAGCAGGCGACTAATGAACCTGTAACCGTCCGCGGGGTCTCTCTCGCAGGCGGCGCGCAGGACGGTCGCCTCGATTGCGATAGCATGAGTCATTCTGAGGGCGCGGGCGCTGTGCTCGTAACGTCGGGGTTCCGTGCTCCACGACCACCCGACGACTCCCCCGGGTCCTATCGTTTCGATTGTGAGCGGAGGTTGGTCGGGGGCTACCACCTCAAGGGCGACCTTCCCCGAGTAGATCAGGAAGAGATGGTTGGCTTCCTCTCCCTCGCGAACAAGGTATTCGTCCACCGAGTATTCGCGGGGGGTGGCTCCCCGGTTCAGCTGAGTGAGGAACCTCCCGCTAAGCCCACTGAGGAACGGATGTTCGGAGATCGTGTAGTCGGTCGGGTCGGTCATGGGTTTCATCATGGTAGTGCTCCCGGGCTGCTGCGACGCTCGGGCCCGTGGCTCCTCCGATGGTCCCCGTGCGGGACCGACCGACGGCCCCAATCGCCCACTCGCTGCTGGTGTTCCCGATGCAGGTCGGGCTGATGCCACCCGTCGCGCGCCACGTCATCCCCCGGTCTAAGGCCTTGCACAGCCTGTGGGCCCCGAGGGTCGTAGGCATTTCGTGCGTATGTACGTTCCGCCGAGCCAAACGCACGCCGTCAACTCGATGACCACAAGGGGGTCGGGTATCCATGGCCAGAGGATCCGGTCGGGCGCCGGGGAACCTTCTCCCGAGCGGGGCGTGTGTCGAGCTACTCCTCGCCAGCGCGCGGTATAGCTGACGGGGGGGACCTGGGTCAAGCCGCGGGCGACGACCGAAGTGGATGGCGGACGGGCTCTTCCGGCACGCACCTGACCCCTAGAGCGACCCGTCCGTTTTCAACCACGCTCCCGGGACGTTCTCCACACCGGCCGGATCGGACGCGCCTCTCTTGTTGCCTCTACACGACCACGCCGGACACGAACTTCATCGTGAATATCCACCCCGATCGTCCGAGGATGAGCGGGGACATCGAGGTCGATCATCCGTAACATCGACTGGGCGATTGGAATCATAGTCCTCCGAGTGGCGGCGGTCACCTACTCGGAGGGCTTCGGGTTGATCTACTGCTTGATCCCCGTCATTCTCGGAGTCGTATTCTTCGTCATTTCCGGAGGCGATCAGCGGGTCTGACGCCCAGAATCGGTTCCCCGGCCCGCCCCGCGAGCGGCGAATGGCGAACGGCAGGACAAAATACACTGAAACCCATGTAGAGAACATGGCCAAGAAGAGCCGGGGCGGGAGAATGACGGCGGCGAAGAAGCGGGCCGCGAAGGGTAAGGGCGGAAAGGGCATGGTCAAGAACCGGCCGGCAGGCCGCCGCATCATGAGGACCTGAGGACCCACTCTAGGTACTCGAACGGTCGGCATCGACGCCGTCGTCGGGCTAAACGGCGACGGCTATTGTTGTCGCTTGGCGGCCGCCTCTTTACGGAGCTTGGTCGCCTCGGACCCGGGCACGCGTGCTTGGTCTTCGGCCTCATCGCGCGGAGTTCGTTCCGTTCGGCGCTTCGTGACCGAGCGGCTACCCGGGCTCTTTCCGGAACCGAACCGACAGGCACCAGAGCGGGGCGATCCCTACGACCAGTCCGACACGCCACCTACCACTCTTCTGCATCCGGTTTACCCAATGTACCGCCTACGCCCAAGGACTTAGATCCGTTGTCCTTGCAAGGGTTCTTGGAGTCTAACACGATTCGCCGTGGTCGTCTTGTTTCACCGGGATGACTACTTTTCCTTGGGCGTGTCGTCCTTCCAGATACCGGAGCGCTTCAGGAACCTCACTCAAGGTGTAACGTCGGTCGATAACAGGTGGTATTCAGCTGGCTTCCAGAAGCTCTTTCGGAACAACCAAGTCTTGGTTGTTCGATTTCGCCCATCCCACGGGACCGAGCTTCCTGCTCCCGGTCCTCGACACCCATGATCCCCAGAACATGACTCGGAAGAAATGGAACCCGGCCTGACTCTCCAGAATTGGCAAATAGTCGAACCGCCGTGGCGGTAGTTGGTTACTTGACCGATAGCTCGAGTGACCGTTGAGAAACCAATGGTGGAGGAGTCGCCTCGACTCAAATTCCCGGAGAGCTCTCGACGGGTTCTGGAATCGTCCCGACAATCCGTGCACAGGTCCCTGGCGAGAAATCGACGAGGGATCGCGCCCATCCTCCTTGGGGTGATCGTTGTCGTGGTCGTCGTGGTCGTCGTGGTCGGCGGTCTGTTCGCCGCGGGTGTCTTGAAGCTGAGCAGCGGAGGTGGCGGAGGGAGCGCGACCACGTATACCGTCACGTTCTCCGAGATGGGGCTCACGACCGGAGCCAGCTGGACGGTGACGCTGAACGGGGTTTCTCATACCTCGACTACGAACTCGATGACCTTCTCGGAGTCCAACGGAACCTATGCCTTCACGGTGACGGCGGTGGTCGGCTATTCTGCCGTGCCCTCTACGGGAACGGTCGTTGTTAACGGCGCGGCAGCCTACCAGTCCATCACCTTCACGAAGATAGCGACCTACTCGGTCGTGTTCTCCGAGACAGGGCTCGCCAGCGGGACCAGCTGGACGGTGACCCTGGGAGGCGTCCCCCAGAGTTCGACCACCAGCACGACAACCTTTACGGAGCCCAACGGCAGTTACGCCTTCTCGGTAACCGCGGTCGGTTACTCGGCCGCCCCGGCTTCGGGGACTATCAGCGTCAACGGGATTGCCGCCAGTCAGGCCATCGCATTCACGCGAGCGACGACCTACACGGTCACGTTCGCGGAGACCGGTCTCGGCCTGGGCGGGAGCTGGTCGGTGACGCTCAACTCCGTGCCCCAGTCCTCGACCGCCACGTCCATCCCATTCACCGGGCTCGTAGCTGGAAGCTACAGCTTCTTGGTGACCGCATCGGGCTACACGGCGAACCCGGCGAGCGGGTCCGTTACGGTCGCCAACACGAACGTTACCAAGGCCATCACCTTCACGAGCTCGGGAGGCGGCGGAAACGGAGAGAGCTATTCGCAGGCGGAGGCAACGGCCGCCAGTGCCGCTAACGGGTACTCCGGCGGTGGATGGTCGCTGGAGATCGGCGTCGCCGTTGCGGTACCCACGGCCTCTACCGTTCCGTCGAGCGCCTTGGAAGGCCCGGTGTCCGGCTGCCCCGTCATCAACTGGATCGGAACCCAGCCGGCCACGATCGCCGTTGCTGCCACGTCGACATCCGCTCCGACCGGGTTCGCCGCGGTGTGGGTCTTCTACTTCGATCAGACATCTACCCAAAACGTCCTGTCGGTCGGCGTCTCGGGCGGGACCGCCACACTGTTCTTCGCCACCTCGGGATGCGGGTTCCCGGGGGCCCCCTCCACGACCGGGTTCATCGACTCTCCCCAAGCGGTGACGGTGGCGAACGCCAACGGAGGATCCGCGTTCCTCTCGTCACATTCGGTCGCGTTGCAGCAATTCATCATTCAAGCGGCGCTCCCCGAGTACTCTTCGGGCAGTTGGAACGTAACGTACTCGACGTGCGCGGTTTCCCAGACGACCGGCAGCGGGGTCGAGTTCAACGCGGAGGTCAACGCCACCAGCGGTGCGTTGATCTCGACCGACACGAATTCGGTGTTCTGTACCGGTCCCGGGCAATCGACCTACACGGTGTCGTTCTCGGAGACGGGTCTCGGATCGGGCGCGAGCTGGACGGTGATCTTCAACTCCGTGACCGAGTCTTCGAGCGGTACTTCCCTCCAGTATCCCGGGATCACGAATGGAGAGTACAGCTTCTCGGTGACCGCAACGGGCTACACCGCGGACCCGGCGAGCGGCACCGTCACGGTCGCCAACGCCAACGTCCTCGAAACGATCACCTTTACGTCCTCGGGACCACCGGGCGGGAACGGACAGACCTATTCCCAGGCCGAGGCGACCGCGGCCGCCGCCGCCTCCGGCTATTCAGGCGGCGGATGGATTCCGGCGATCGCGTTCGCTTTTGCCCTTCCTTCGGCCATCTCGATGTCGACGGGATTGGCGAACTTTACGGAGTCCTGCCCCGGCTCCTGGATTGGAAGCGAACCATCATCGATCGAGATTCCCGCGACCTCGTCTTCCGCCCCCCCCGGGGCGTCCGCGGCGTGGTTCTTCTACTTCGGCCAGGCATCGACCGGCTCGGTCCTCGTGGCCGACGTTCTGAGTGGGACCGCCACCTTGCTCTACTCCGGGACCGGGGGGAACGAATGCGCGACCTTTTCGGTACTAACGGCAGTCGGGATCGTCGACTCCTCGGTGGCGGTGAGCGTAGCGAACACGAACGGGGGATCGGCGTTCCTTTCGACGTATCCGGACGCGCTTCGGACGTTCGAAGTCGTCGGAGGATACGTCGAGTATGGCTTCTATCCCGCATGGAATGTAACGTACGACAACTGCGGCGTTTCCCAGACCTCGGGAACGGCTCTCGAGTTCAGCGCGGTGATCAACGCTACGAATGGCGATCTGATCTCTACCAGCACGGGTATGACAGAGTGTACTTCGACCCCCGCACATGCGACCGCTTCGGCATTCTCCCAAGCTGCTCCGCGGGCCGCTTCAAGCTCGAGCGCAGCCCTGGCCGAAAGCCGCCGGGCCGGCCGGAGCACGTGAGGGGGCGCCCCGTCCCGGCGTCGGTGACTCCAAGCCAACCATCCCGCTCTGCAGGAGTGGGCACGCGGCGCTTGGGACCGCACGGGCCGGTGGAAGACCCTCGATCCCCTCGTTCGAGAGCGCGTCCATTCCCTCCTCTCGGAACGGATCCGACCGAGGGAACCCGCGTACTGGGACACCTTCCTCCGTGAAGAGGCGGGCCTGAAGTCACTCCCCGTGCTCAACCACGGTAGCGTGTTTCCCCAACACAGCCGTGTCAACGACCAGGGCGTTGCCGGCCCCTTGGACTGGGAGAGTGCGTGTAACGAGGATCCGGTAGGAAACATGACGGGACTCCCCACGCTCGACAGGTTCGCGATCCGGGTCACGAGGGACCTTCTCGGGAACGGTTCCT
>JBEKEW010000097.1:0-5436 GCA_050013635.1 Thermoplasmata archaeon
AACCCGATTGGGCGCAGTACTTGCGTCTCCTGAGTTCTCGCGATTTATAGCTTCTGCGGCCGATCGGCCGGTGCGGTCCTCATGGGCATCCCGGGAGGAGGGAGCGGGACCGCTTCATCCTCCCCGACGGGCGGGTACTCGCGTTGGAGCAACCCGTGCGCCTCCCGGACGAGTTCGCGATACCCCTCTTCGTCGCCCCGTCGCACGGTTCCGCGCAGCACATGGAGGGCGTCGGCCATCCGGTCAAAGAGCGCCTCGGAAAACGGATTGAGCGTTTGGATGTCGTAGGAGAGCTGCGGGTTCTCCCCGGTCACGACCCAAGCGACCTCCGCCTGTCGCGCGAAGGATGTGGGAGCGGCGCGGGCCAGGTCCCCCGGCGCGTGCCCGGCACGGGCCAGCGCGAGGGAGAACAGGAGACTCGTCGCGTGAGGGAGGGCCAACACCTCCGCCATGAGCGCATCGTGACGCTCGATCGGCAACCGGTGGACCGAGAGCGAGCTCGTACGGAACAGACCTTCGGCCGCCCGATTGGCCCGAGCGTCCCCGCAGTCGAGCACGAGTAGATTCCTACCCGAGAGGGTGCGGACCGTGGGTCCGAACAGCGGATGCACGCTCGTTAGATGGAATCCGGCCCTCCGACCACGTCGGATCGTGGGAAGCAGCGGGGCCTTGATCGAGAGGATGTCGAAGATCGTTGCCCGAGTGCCCGTCTTCCATAGCTCTCGACAGACGGCCGGCGCGGCTCGCATGGGGGTGGCAACGACGATCACGTCAGCCTCGCGAGCAGCCCGGGGAAGATCGGCCTCTACGCGGAACTCCGGAGGGACCCCGTCGGCCGCTCGGGGGTCACAGATCCCGACCCGGTGGCCTCCCGCGAGAAAGAACTCCGCAAGCCACCGTCCCATCGACCCCGCGCCGCCGATGACGAGGATATCGGCGGCCTTGCGGCGGTGCTCGGGAGCCTCTCCGACGCGCTCCTCCACCCGAACCGCTTCCTCGACCAGCCATCGTGCGAGCTCCTCGCCTCGCTCGGGCGGGACCCCGATCTCCTCCATCGCCGTCCTCCACCGGGCAACGACCTGCCTCTCGACCGCGTAGTCCCGAACGGGCAGGCCGCGCCTCCGCTTCGTTTCCCCGATCTTCCGCGCGATCCGGAGGCGCCGTTCGACCGCAGCGCGAATCTCCCGGTCGGTTTGTCGGAGCGAGGCGCGTAGACGGCTGAGCTGTCGCTCGGGCATGGAACACCCGCCACCCGTGCTAGGATATAGCATGGGGGAGGGGGAGAGGAAGGGTCGCGCGCGGCCCCCGGGGGGTGCCAACTACCCAGGTCGGGCTCTTCGTCAGTTTTGGTTGACGATACCACTATATATACCATGAACGTGGTCGGCGGTCATCGGTGCGGGGCGTGGGATTGCAGGACGGTTATAGACGGATCGCCCCCGAACGACTTCGCTACGGCTCGGCCCCCACCGAATTGTGAATACTATGGGCGTTGCAACGCGGATCGAAGATTCATCGACGACCGAAGCTCAGGCCCTCGTCTCCGGTCGCGGTACGCGACGAAGTCGGGCGACGTCCGACGGGCCTCTCCCGCATGCCCTCCGCATGGGCCTCGCGATCGCGATTGTAGCGGTCCTCGCCTTGGGCTCGATGGGCCTCACGGGTATCGGTGTCGCGAGCCCGGCCGCCCGCTCCTCACCGGCGGCGATCACCGGGACCAGCCTGACCGCCGGCCCCACCTCCGGCGCGTACGCAGCTCAGACCGCAGCGGGAGCCGCGGGCGCCTGCTATCAGAAGAGCATCGACCTCCCCGCTTCGATCGCTTCGGCCGCCGCATCCTACGTCACACCCTCCGGCACGCACGCTCCTCCTCTGTTCAATGCGCAGGTCCAGCCATACGCGATCTACACCGGCCCGTACGGGTACGTCTCCGCCGGTGCCGCCATGCGTGACCAAGGTTACGGCCACATCCAGCTGACGTGGTCCGGCACCCTCGTCGCGGCGTACATGGTATGGTCGATCATGGCCAATAGCGTCCCTGCCGCGACGGCGACGCTCAACAACGTCACCCTTACAGGGACGTGGACGGCTTTCGCTACGCCGTCACCGTGCTGGTCACCGACGTACATCTATACGTTCGTCGCGGCGGTTTCGGGCCTCATCGTGAACGGAGGAAACCAACTCACGAACTTCCCTTCGGGCATCACGGACGGATCGAGCCCGTGGGCGGCCGCCCAGACCAACCCGATGCTCGAAGGAGCCTCGCTCGTGGCGATCTACAACAGCAGCTCCCCCTCGACGCAGCAGGTGACGCTCTACACGGGCGCCCTCACGACGGTGGCGGGTTCGATATCGGCGCCCTTGAACTATACGCCGACCGTCAGCACGTCGGCCCGGACGACGTTCATGGTCGCGGACGGCCAGCTCGCCGGGAATACGGCCTCCTGGAACGGCGCGGTCGTGGACTCGAACGCCTTCCCGGGAAGCGACCCTCGCACGAGCACGGCCGTGTGGAGCTACGGAAACCTCTACGACACCAAGACCTACGCCGTCAACGTCCTGGCCGGTTCGAACTCGACGACGGCCGGGATCAACGCGGGGGGCACGGGGGACTGCATCACCTGGATCGGGCAGGTCCTGAGCGTCGTCGTGGCCGGCCAGCCCGCCCCGTACGTCGTCACCTTCCAGGAGCAGGGCCTCTCGAGCGGGAGCAACTGGCAGGTTACGACCGCGGGAACGACGCACACGGCCATCGTCTCCGCCCTACGCCCGAGCAGCATCCAGTTCTCTCTCGGCAACGGCTCGTATTCCTACACGATCGGCGCGATGCCGGGATTCACGACGCAGTACTCGGGCAGCTACCAGATCGCGGGGGGCTCGGTGTACATCCTGGTGCCGTTCCACCCGATCACCTACACGATCAATTTCACGGAGACCGGTCTCCCCAGTTCCCCCTCGTGGTGGGTGGACCTCACCAACACGACGCAAGGGTTTGCATCCAACCTGACCGTCTACACGACGTACATTACCTTCGCCGTCCCCAACGGGACCTACCACTTCTTCGTGGGTGCGTACAACACGTTCTACATCGCCCGCCCGGGTTCCGGTTCGGTCGTGATCGCAGGCTCCAACGTCGCGGTGCCCATCAGCATCCCCCCGCCTCCGCTCTACCGCATCACGTTCTCCGAGACGGGCTTGCCGCGAGGAACGAGTTGGGGCGGATCGACCGACACGAGCTGGGGTGATTACACGAACACGACGGTGGCACCGGCTTCGTTCAGCATCCTGCTTCCGAACACTACCAACGACGTGATCTACCCGACCACGGTCCCGGGCTACGCCGTCCCGTACAACATCCTATTCACCGTGAGCGGAGCCGCCAAGACGGTGGCCGTGAACTACCAGCAGGTGTTCTCGGTCTACTTCAACACGACCAGCCTCCCGGCCAGCGTCTCGTGGGAGATCGTGGTCTCCAACGCGAACTACTCCTTCACGGGGACGAGCGGTACGGGCGGGCTCCACAACATTACCATCAGCGCGCCGAACGGAACCTACTCGTTCACGGTCTACCCCGGGAGTTCGATCTACACCGCCCACCCCACGACGGGGAGCGTGACGGTCTCGGGGGCGAAGGTCGTGGTCCTCATCGCGTTCACGCACCCTCCGTTCTACACACTGACCGTGGTGGAGAATGGCTTGCCGAACGGAACCAGCTGGACGGGTTATGTCAATACCGGGGTGGGTGATACGGACGTTCCCACGACCCAATCGTCCTTCACTCTCCAATTGCCCAACACGACCGGATCGGTCTATGGATATGCGAACGCGCAGTTCAACCAGCCCTCAGTCTCCCTTTCAATCACCGGCGGCCCGACGACGACCTACCTCAACTTCTCCCGATACTGGACCGTAACGTTCCCGGTGAGCGGCCTCGCCAATGAGACCTTCTACCTCGTTCAGATCTACAACGCCTCCACCAAGGTCTACGTGGGCGAGGGCGAGGGGGACAGTGGGTACGGCGGAGCGTATTTCGCGTCGATCGGCCTGCTCAACGGCAAGTACACCGTGGAGCCGGTCGCCACGGGGTACACCGCCGTGCCGTCCGCCGTAAACATGACCGTCGCAGGACACGGGATGGTCTTTCCGGTGGCGTTCATCCCGACCGGGACCCACGCGGTGACGTTCAACGCGCTCAGCCTGCCCATGGGGGTGAACTGGATCGTCGTCCTCGGCACCCAGTGGCAGAACGCGACGTGGAGCTCGATGACGTTCGGCGTCGCGAGCGGAACGTACAGTTACACCGTCCAGGGCTCCGCGGGCTACACTCCCAGCCCGGCCTCGGGAAGCGTGACGGTGAGCGCCACCGCCCTCTCGGTCAACATCACCTTCGGCGGCCGCGCTCCGACGACCTACGCCGTGACGTTCACCGAGACCGGGCTCCCCGGCGGGGCGACGTGGTACGTGAACATCTCGGGACAGGCCAGCCTGAGCGCGACGGTCGGCGTGACCGGGGTTCACGCGATGGCCGCTCCGGGCGCCGGCACGCTCATCTCGACCAGCCTCGCGAACGGTACCTACAGTTACCAGGTGGCAACGAACGAAAAGAGCTGGGCCACGACCGCGACCGGAGGCTTCACGGTCAACGGGTCGCCGATCGTGGTGCCGAACTTCGCCTTCCGCCTACTCACGTACGCGGTGACGTTCGCCGAGACGGGATTGCCCCTGTCGTCGAGCTGGGGAGTGACGATCAACGGGTCGTTGTACTCTGCGACCACGCCGAGCTCAGTTTCGACCACGTTGCCGAACGGGACCTATACGTACGCGATCACCGGCTTCGCGGGTTTCCACCAGACGACGCTGTCGTACCACGGAACGGTGACGGTAGCAGGTTCGGCGGTGACGGAGCCGACGTTGGTGTTCACGCCGTTCCACTGGGTCCTCACCTTCACGGAGTCGGGCCTCCCCAGCGGTACGCTCTGGTATCTCAACGTGAGCGGGCAAACGTCGACGAGCTCGACGACCACAACGAACGTGATCGGACTCGCCAACGGGACATATGCGTACACGCTGGCGAGCTCGGACAAGCGCTACGCGACGAACCCGGTGAGCGGAGGGTTCACGGTAGCGGGAGCCCCGGTGGGCCTCAGCGCACGGTATGCCTTGTATACCTACACGGTGACATTCAACGAGACGGGGTTGCCGGCCGGCACCAACTGGGCGGTAACGTTCAACGGCGTCCCGAGTTCGAGTACGGCCACGTCGATCCTCTTCACCAGTATCCCCAACGGCACGTACAGCTTCACGGCGAGCGCCAGCGGTTACACGGCAACCCCGGCGAGTGGTTCCCTCTCGATCGCCAAGCATCTGGGCCAGACCGTTGCCTTCGCCGTGAACTTGGGGTACGCGGTGAGCTTCAACGAGACCGGACTCCCGGCG